>DATFXE010000515.1:0-2048 GCA_035258585.1 Roseiflexaceae bacterium
TTGGTGGAAGCTCGCCAGGTCGTCGCGCGTGAGCGCCTGCACCGTCTTGATCCGGCCGCTGGTCAGCCGGCTATACGGGTGCTCTGGCGGGAACAGCAGCGTGCGGGCGGCCCGCGATGCCTGTGTGCGGGTCTCCTGCTCGCTCTCACGCAGGCTCATCAGGAACTGGCCACGCAGCCGCTCGATCTCCTGTGCTGGAAAGGTCGGGCTGCGCAGCATGTCGGCCAGAATGCCCAGGATGAGTGACAGATCCTCGCTCAGCGCCCGCCCGCCGAAGCCGCTGCTATGCATCCCTCCGCCGGCATTGACTGTCGCGCCCAGCGCCTCGGTCTCGGCCACGATCTGCTGAAAGCTGCGCCGTGCCGTTCCGCGGATCAAAGCCGCGCCGGTAAACACCGCCAGACCACTGCGCTCGGCCGGCTCGTTGGCCGCGCCCACGCGCACTTCGCCGCGTACGCTGACGGTTGGGCTGCTCGGGTTGCGCTGGATAAGTGCCACCATGCCGTTCGGCAGGACATGCCGGGTCGCCGTCTCTATCGTCGATGCGCGGCCATTGCTCGATACCATATCGTATCCCTTTAAATATCACTAGGACGTACGCAGTTGGCGTTTTAGCGGGGTGCGGGGACCGCACCTCCCAACTGCGTAACTCCTAATCACATAATGCATAGTGCGTAGTGCGTAATGCCCTGCCCTTTCGCACTACGTACTGCTATTCATGGGTGGGAATGAAGTGCCCCACCGTCCGATTTCGCTCAATCAGGTAGGTCTGCGCGACGCGTTGGACATCGTCGGCGGTCACGGCGCTGAGCGAGTCGATCAGCGAGTCGAGCCGCTTATAGCTGTCCAGCACCTCCCACATCCCCAAGCGCAGACCCTGTTGTGTCACACTCTCGCTTGAATACGCCATCAAGGCGCGCGCCTGCTTAATCACCTTGGCCATCTCAGCCGCGTCCACGCCATCCTGCTGAATCTTCTCGATCTCTTGGAGCAGCGCAGCCTCGATCTCTCCGGCGCTATGGCCATCCTGTACCGTCGCGTCCAGATCGAACAGATACGGGTCATATGCCGGGCGGAAGCTGCTGCCGGCATAGGCGGCCAGCTGAGTCTCGACCAGCGCGCGATAGATCCGCGCGCTGCGATTCGTCTGCGCGCCGCCGCCAAACCCGAGCGCCTTCGCGCCCGACAGAACCGCGTCGAGCAGCACCAGCGGCGCGAAATCCGGGTGGGTGTTGCCAGGCGTGTGATAGCTGATCTGTACATATTGGGCGGGGCCTGGGCGCCGAATCACCACCCGCCGCTCGCCCTGCTGTTCCGGCTCCTCCGGCCGGAAGATCGGCAGGCGCGGGCCAGATGGCAGGCCGGCGAAGTAATGCTCGACATGTCGCATGATCGCGTCGGTCTGAAAATCGCCCACCAGCACCAGCACGGCGCTATTTGGCATATAGTAGGTCTGATAGTGCGCATACAGCTCATCGCGGGTGATCGCCCGCAGATCGCTCTTCCAGCCGATCACCTCGTTGCGGTAGGGGTGGAACTGAAACGCCGCCGCCATCATCGCCTCGGAAAGCCACCACTCCGGATCATTCTCATGGCCCTCGCGCTCCGAGATAATCACAGTGCGCTCGCTCTCGATCTCATCGGGGTCGAACAGCGAGTTGACCATGCGATCCGACTCGATTTGCAGGCCCAGTTCGATTCGATCGGCCGGCAGCGTCTCGAAGTAGGCCGTATAATCGTAGGAGGTAAACCCATTGAACGTGCCGCCGTTCCGAGCGATCAGGCGGTCCATCTCTCCCTTCGGAATATTGGGAGTACCCTTGAAGAGCATATGCTCAACCCAGTGGGAAATGCCTGTCGTGCCGGGCGTCTCGTTGCGCGAACCAACCCGGTACCACACGCAGCACGACGCGACCGGGGCCGAATGCACTTCGCGCGTGAGCACCAGCATGCCATTTGGCAATGTATGTGCGGTAACTGTCGCCATGTATCGCCGATACCTTTCAAGTTCCTAGTGGTCAACCACACTGATTTTGCTGGGGAGGCTC
>DATFXE010000516.1:0-7072 GCA_035258585.1 Roseiflexaceae bacterium
CCAAAGGCCCGGAAGCGCTGGTGATCGACTCTACACGCGGTATGGCCTACACCAATTTCGCGAAGACCGGCCAGACAATACCGATCGATATCAAGACTCACCAGCCACAGGATCCATGGCCGAACGGTTGCACCGCTACGCGTGGGATGGTGCTGGACGAGGCGCGTGGAATTCTGTTTGTGGCCTGTAAGGAAGGCAAGATCGCCGCGCTGAATGTAGGCGACAGCGGCCGACTGCTGGCGAATACAACCTTTGGGGCCAATCTTGATTTCCTGGGCTACAACCCGCATCTCTCACATCTATACATCCCCAGCGGCGCGAGCGCGCTGATGGCGGTAATAGGCGTGACGGCCGAGCAAGCGCCACCGCCCGCCACAACCGGGCAACTGAGCATGACTCTGACATTGCTCGGCACAGCCGACACAGCGCTCGGTTCCAAGTGCATTATTGCCGACAACCGCGATGATGTCTGGGTGTGCGATCCGGGCAATGGACAGGTATTCCGTATCAAAGACACCTTCCCATCGAATTAAGTAGGGGAAACGACATGAGCAACCTGGCCCGTGCCGAAAAACTAGCAAGTAAACCGGCTGTTCAGCAGGCCGCGCCGCAGCAGAGCGAGATTCGCCGCGCCGCGCGCCTGGTCACCCGCTTCACAGCCGGCCAGCGCGGCAACTTTCTGATGGCGGGCCTGATGTTGATCCTCGAGGCTTGGAGCGCCGTGCAGATACCCCTGGTGATCGCCTACCTTATCGATGGGTACCTCAGCCCGCGGCTTGCGCAGCTGTCCGGCAAGGCCATCGCGCCGCCGCTCAGCCCGCTGATGCAGTTCGGCTTGCCGACGCTGATCGACCGTGATGTCGACACCATCCTGATCGTGACGATCGGTATCGTGCTGCTGACACTGGTCAATAGCGCCACCGACTCGTTCGCCGAAATCTATCTGGCCAGGGGCGGCCGGCTGCTGGGCATGAAAATGCGGGTCGCGCTCTATTCGCACCTTCAGCGCCTGTCGCTGGCTTTTTACGGCAAACAGCGCACCGGCGATCTGCTGACCCGCGTGACCAGTGATGTCACCGCGCTGGAAGAATTCGTGGTCGTGTCGCTGTCGGATATCGTCGGCAGCATCCTGCTGATCGGCTTCATTCTCTACACCATCGCGGCCAATGCCTGGCAGGTCGCGATCATGGCGCTCGTGATTATTCCGATCATGGCGCTGGTCTCGAACTACTTTTCGCAGCGCATCAAAACCGCATCGAAGAAGCAGCGCGCGCGCGAAGGCGATCTGGCCGCAAGCGCCCAGGAGATGCTGACCTCCATCCGGGTGATTCAGACCTACGGCCGCGGCGGCGATCAGGCCAAGCGGTTCGAGGCGCAGAGCGCGAAGACGATGGAATCGGCGCTGGAGGCGGCCCGGCTGCAGGCGCTTTTCAGCGGGGTCGTGAGTGTCCTGGAGTCGGTTGCTACAGCAGTGGTGATCTGGCTGGGCGTGTGGCTGATCTTCCGATCGAACCTTGGCTTCGGCGTCGGCTTGCTGGTTGCGTTCATCCGCTACATCCAGGAAATGTTCAAGCCGACCAAGAAGATCATCAAAGAATGGAACACCTTCGGCAAAATCTACGCCAGTGTCGAGCGGATCGGCGAGATCTTCGATCGTCAGCCGGCTGTCCAGGATGAGCCGGGCGCGATCTCGGCCCCGCCGCTGAACGGGCGGATCGGGTATGAGCACGTCAGCTTCGCCTACCAGGTCGAGGATGAAAAAACGGGTGAAGCCCAGCTGCGCCTGGCGCTGCGCGGGATCGACCTCAGCATCGCGCCGGGCGAGGTTGTGGCGCTCGTCGGCGGCAGCGGCGCGGGCAAGAGCACCGTGGTCCAGCTGCTGCCGCGCCTGTACGACCCACACGCCGGCAGGATCACGATCGACGGCATGGATATTCGCTCGTTCACGCTCGACTCGCTGCGTGCCCAGATGAGTATGGTCCTCCAGGAGGCGATTCTGTTTACCGGCACGGTGGCCGAAAACATCGCCTACGGCCTGGAGAAGGCGACCCGCGAGGAGATCATCGCTGCTGCAATGCAAGCCAACGCGCACGAGTTCATCGAGCGGCTGCCCAATGGCTATGACACTTTGCTGGGCGAGCGCGCCAGCAACCTTTCCGGTGGCCAGCGCCAGCGGCTGGCAATCGCGCGGGCGTTTATTCGCAATACGCCGATCCTGATCCTGGATGAGCCAACCACCGGGCTGGACGCCGAGTCGACCGATCTGGTGCTGCTGGCGTTGCGCTCGTTGATGAAGGGCAAGGCCACGATCATCATCTCGCACGACCTCAACCTGATCCGTCATGCCGACAGGATCGTGGCGATCAAACAGGGCGAGATCATCCAGCAAGGCACACATAAAGAGCTACTGAAAGCTGGCGGGCTGTATGCCGATCTGTACCACAAGCAGTTCGGCGAGGCGGTGGAAGAGCAGGGCGGCAAGATCGCCCAGGATGCCGCGCCGGTCGCTGTCATCGCAGCCGAGGACGACGACGAGGCCGAGCAGGTGACGCCCAGGGCATTCCAGACGCTGATCGGCAAAGCCCTGCCGCAGCCGGTGACGCCTAAGGCCTTCCAGACGCTGATGATGCAGGTCGTCCCGCCGCCCGCACCAGCGGCGCCGCCGATCGCCGCTCAGGCTGCCCCGCCTGCTCCCGCAGCCAAGCCCGCACCAGCGGCGCCGCCGATCGCCGCTCAGACCGCTCCGCCTGCTCCCGCAGCCAAGCCCGCACCAGCGGCGCCGCCGATCGCAGCTCAGGCTGCCCCACCTACTCCCGCGGCCAAGCCTATGACTCCCGTTCCGCCGCAGCGCGCGCCTGAAGCGCCCACGCAGAAACCGGCTGCGCCGCAGCCCGTGAAGCCCATGCCGCTACCGCCAGCACGGCCGGCCGCAGCACAGCAAAAGCCCGAACCCGCGGTCAAGCCGGCTATTTTCGAGACTACGGTGATGCGGACGATCCCGGAGCCGGCGAGCGCCAGCACGCACGAGACGATCCAGGTTCCTAGTGTCCCGGCGCGCGATGTCCAGGCCCCGCGGCGCAGCAGCGCGCAGCTCGACCCGCTGCAGAGCGCGGTGCTCCAGCGCGACCTGCCGGCGCTCCCGATCGCGTTTGATAGCGCGACGATGCGTGACTACCTTCAGACCGCGCTGTTTGGCAAAGGGCATTCGCACTACCAGATCGCGCGCTGCACGCCCGGCAAGGCGATCTACACCGGCGATAGCTGCGTCTTGCGCTATCAGCTTCAGATCAAGGATAGCACCACTGGGCAGACGTTCGAGCCGCTGATCGTCGGCCGCATGTTCCAGGATCAGCTGGCCTGCGCGGTCTACATGCGCGACAAGCTGGCGCCGCTGGCCACACTCACGCGTGGGCGGGCGGAATTTGCCCCGCTCACCACACCGGTGGCGATGATTGAGCCGCTCAACATGGTTATCTATGCCTTCCCGCTCGATGGCGAGCTGCCAACGTTGATCGGCGCCACCGATCGCCGGCGAGTGATCGAGCTCTTGTCCGAGACGCTTCCCGAGGTGTTGGCGGGCAAGTTATCGATCCAGGATGTGCACATGGTCCCAGTCAATTACGCGCGCCGCTATCGCTGCGTACTGCGCTACGAGATAGAATGCCTGGCCCCAGGCAATAAGCTCCAGCGCCGCGAAGTCTACGGCAAGATCGCCACGGACAGCCAGGGCGCGCTGATCGCGCCGGTGATCGCGGCGCTGCGCGAGCGCGTGCTTGGCAGAGGCGGTGCATTCCAGTTCAACATTCCGCGCTCGCTCGGGTTCCGCCCCGACCTTCAGCTGTCGCTGCTGGAGGCCATCCCCGGCACACCGCGAATCAACCAACTGCTCAAGGCGCGGCTGAATGGTGCCGATAACGAGAACGGCCAGCTGACGCTTGAGCACGCCCTCGATAGCTGCGCGCAGATCGCTAATCTACTGCATGGCTCGAACATTGGCCTGGGCCGCCGCCGCACGCTCGACAACGACCTGACTATCCTGCGCAGGGACATTCGCGAGGTCCAACGCGTCTCGCCTGAGATTGGCGCACAATTCCAATCCTGGCTGGATCGAATCGAGTCGTACGCCGAGGAGTCCGACGCGCTGCTGCCGCGCTTCTGCCATGGCGACTACACGTACGCTCAGGTCATCTTCGACGAGACCAGCTGTGGCCTGGTGGATTTCGATACCGTCTGCCAGGCCGAGCCCGCGCTCGACCTGGGCCAATTTCTGGCCTACCTGCGCGTGGCGGCGCACAAGGCCCGCAAAGCAACCAACCCGGACGCTAAGCCGATCGGCGAACAGCTGGGCGAGCGTTTCCTCAGCACATATATCGCCGCCGCTGGCGACCAGATCGAGGACGCCGAACGGTTGCGCATCCGGGCTTCGGTGTACGAGGTGGTGAGCCTGATGCGCATGGCGCTGCATAGCTGGCAACAGCTCAAGGTCGGACGGCTCGAAAATGCCATCGCTGTGCTCGAAGAAGCGATGGTCCGGTTGCCACAGCTGGATTACTGATACCGCAGCTGCGTTGGGAGGCTTGGAGCCCAAATACACAAGAGCTAGTATGACAACGAGCGTTGAGAGGTCTGGAGGGCGAAGCCCTCCAGATTCCATCCTCGGTGGGGGTGCGAGGGGCAGCTTTGCTGCCCCTCGCACCCCCACCGAACAGGGTTTTTCGGGGGCCTACGGCCCCCGAACCCCCATTCGGAAGTAAAGTCTCGTTGTAGTGCTAGGATCGACAAGCTAAGAAAAGGTGTGCCAATGCGCATCCATACTGCCCTGCCCACGTTAGGCCGCGCCCAACTCGACCCGCTTCACAGCCCTGTGCTTCAGCGCGAGCTGCCCGGCCTGGCCGCGGCGCTGGAGGAGCAGACGATGCGTGACCGGCTGCAAGCACTGTTGTACGGGGCAGCCGCGCGCTACCAGATCGAGCGCTGCAATCCCGGGCAAGCGATCTACCTGGCCGGTGACTTCTGCGGGCTGCGATACGAGATGGAAGTGCGCGATCAGTCTAATGGCACACTGATCGAGCCGCTGGTAATCGGGCGTGTATTCCAGGATCGCGATGCCGGCACCGCCTTCCTGCGCGATAAGCTCGCACCGGTGGTCGATCGAATGCAGGGGCGCCCGGAAGTGGCGCCATTTGCACAGGCCGCCGCTTGGATCGAGGAACTGAGTATGGTCATCCACACGTTCCCGATCGACGGCGACCTGCCCATCCTCGTCGACGTAACCGACCGACGAGTGGTGCCCGAGCTGTTGGCCACCATGCTGCCCGAGGCGCGCGCGGGGCGATTTATCCCGCGCGATTGCCATGTCGAGCTCGCCCACTACGGCCGCCAGCATCGCTGCACCCTGCGTTACACGCTTACCGACGATGGGGCCGAACAGCGCGTGGTATACGGCAAAGTCGCCGCCGACGGATCGGGCGCCCGCACCGGGCCGGCGATCGCCGCGCTGCGCGAGCGCCTGGACCCACGGGCTGTCAATATCCCAGAGGTGCTCGCTTACGGGCCGGATCTGCAGCTGCTGCTGCTCGAAGCGATTCCTGGCAAGCCCCAGGTCGCGCGGCTGCTGAAGGCCCGGCTGGCCGGCGAAACCGCATCCGGCGCGCTGACGCTGGAGGACGCGATCGGCGCTTGCGGCCCAATCGCGGCGGCGATGCACAACACCGGGATCGAGCTTGGCCGGCGCCGCGCGCTCCAGGACGAGCTAGATTGGCTCGCGCAAAGCATCCTGGCGCTCTCGCGCGTCTCGCCCGAGCTGGGCGCTCGACTCCAGGATTGGCTGGCCCAGACCACTGCTGCCGCCGATCGCACCACGCCTCTGCCACTCTGCTTCAGCCACGGCGATTTCACCTATACCCAGCTGATCTTCGACGGCCAGCAGAGCGGGCTGGTGGATTTCGACACCATTTGCCAGGCCGAGCCGGCGCTCGATCTGGGCCAGTTCCTGGCCTATCAGCGGCTGGCGATCCTAAAAGACCAGCGCCGCAGCGCGCCCATGCCCGCCGAAGCGACAGAGCTGCTGTGCGAGCGATTTCTCCAAAACTATATCGCGGCGCGAGGCCCTGCTATCGGCGACGAGCGAGAGCTACGCGAGCGCGCCGCCGTCTATGAGGTTCTGATGCTGCTACGCCTGGCGATCCATAGCTGGCAGAAGCTCAAGGTCAGCCGCCTGGAGCACACCCTTACACTACTAGAGGAGCGAGTTTCATGTCTAGCATAGCCGATAGCCGGGTCGAATCGAGCACGATCTGGCAGGGGGTGCGACAGTTCGCGGAGCTACCAGTATGGCTGCTCGCCGCCACGGACGCGAACTCGTTTTGCACGGCGCTGGCGCGGGCGGTGCCGGAGCTTGCCGCCGCCGGGCTGACGATCGCAGAGTGCGACATCGGCCATGTCAGGATCAAACGCGACATCTGGACCGGCGTTTACGAGCTGACACTAGCCGGGCAGCAGCACGATCAGACGCGGGTGGTAGCGCTGCGTGGCACGATCCTTCCGCCCGGCCAGCCGGACCCGGCCCACGAGGATGCGAGCGCTGCGAAGCCGGCATTTGGGGCCCTGGGCTGGCGCCTGTACCTGCCGGATCTGCGCGTGCAGCTCGAGCCGCAGAAAGAGGACGCCGCGCTGCCGTCGCTGCCGATTCTGACCGATCCCGAGCAAGCCCGCGCGCTGCTGGAACAGAGCATTCGCGGCAGCGCGCCGAACTACCACGATCTGCGGATCGAGTCATGTGCGCCAAAGATTATGCGCTACACGCCGGGCAGCCGTTGCACGGTGCTGTATCGCCTCACGTATCCGGCTGGCCTGGCCGAGGGCCGCGGCTGGCCTGAGCTGGTCGTCGCCAAGACCTACAAAGGCGGCAAGGGCAAGCACGCCTACGCCGGCATGCGCGCGCTGTGGGATTCGCCGTTCCGCCGGCAAGGCGGCGTGACGCTGGCTGAGCCGCTGGCCTACTTGCCCGATATCAATGTGCTGGTGCAAGGCCCGATCCGTGAGGAGCAGACGCTGCAAGAGATGATCGCGG
>DATFXE010000517.1:0-5224 GCA_035258585.1 Roseiflexaceae bacterium
CTGGTCTTCCGGGCCTATCACCAGGATCGCGGCGACACCGAGCGCACCGAGATCCTGGTGCCCGACGCGGCCCACGGCACCAACCCCGCCACCGCCGCCATGGTCGGCTACAAGGTTGTCGAGATCAATAGCGACGCGCGCGGGAATGTCGACCTCGAGGACCTCAAGCGCAAGCTCTCGCCGCGCACCGCCGGGATGATGCTGACCAACCCCAACACCGTCGGCCTGTTCGAAGAGAACATTCGCGAAATCACGCGCTTGGTGCACGCGGCCGGCGGCCTGATGTACGGCGATGGAGCGAACTTCAACGCGATTCTGGGCATCGTCAAGCCGCGCGACGTCGGGTTCGACTTCATGCACTACAATCTGCATAAGACCTTCACTACGCCCCACGGCGGCGGCGGCCCCGGCTCAGGTGCGGTCGGCTGCACAGCCGAGCTGGCCAAGTTCCTACCAGGCCCGCGCGTTCGCGTGAGGCTAGAGGCTAGAGACTTGAGACTTGAAGGTTCCGAGGCAACTCAAGCCTCAAGCCTCAAGCCTCAAGCCTCAACGTACGAGTTCTTCACCCCTGAAAAATCGATCGGCCGTGTCAAGACGTTCTGGGGCAACTTCGGCATGCTGGTGCGGGCGTGGACCTATATCCGCACGCTTGGCGCGGCCGGCCTGCGCGAGGTCAGCGAGGTGGCGGTGCTGAACGCCAACTACCTGCGGGTCAAGCTCGATCGCACCTACCCTCCGGCCTATGACCGCATCTGCATGCACGAGACGGTGCTGAAGGGCCAGATCAGCGAGGCGCCGCAGGCGCGCACGCTGGACATCGCCAAGCGGCTGATCGACTACGGCTTCCACCCGCCGACGGTCTACTTCCCGCTGATCGTGCCCGAGGCGCTGATGATCGAGCCGACCGAGACCGAGAGCAAACGCAACATGGATATGTTCGTGGACGCGATGCTGAGCATCGCCGACGAGGCCCGGCGCGACATCGAGATCCTGCACCAGGCGCCGACCACCGCGCCGGTCCGGCGGGTCGACGAGGTCCGTGCCGCACGCCAGCCGATCCTCAAGTACGACGCCGAGAAATTCGCGCAGCTGCGTGAGGAGGCGCCCGCCAAAGCCGGGCAGCAGATTCCGGCGCCGACGGCCTAGCCGCAGAGACGAACGACGAAGGACCAACGACCAAGGATCGGCTCACGCGATCCTTGGTCTTTTGTCCTTGGCCCTTCGTCATCTAGACGCTACGGCATCATCCGCTCCTGCATCATCCCGCGCACACCCGCGGCCTGGCCGATCATATCCACCACCTCGCGGCGCGCCGCCACATCGTGCGCGAAGTCCAGCCCGTCGGTCTCGATCGTCAGCACCGGGCAGATCTCGAAGCGCCGCAGCCACTCCTCGTAGCGCCGGTTGAGCTGCTCCAGGTATGCGCCTGGGATAGCCCGCTCGTACGGCCGCGAACGCCCGTTGATCCGGCCAAGCAGTGTTGGCACGCTGGCGTGCAGGTACACCAGCAGCGTCGGCGGGGTGATGCTCTGGGTCAGCGACTGGAACAGGCGCCGGTAGGTACGAAAATCCCGATGCGTAAAGATGCGCTGCTCCAGCAGACCCTTGACGAAGACCTCGTAATCCTCATAGATGCTGCGATCTTGACAGACAGAGATCGGGGTGTCGGCGATCTCCAGGTGCTGCTCGTAGCGCTGCGACAAGAACCAGATCTGTGAATGAAAGCCCCAGCGTTCCTGATCGGCGTAGTAGTCGTCCAGGTAGGGGTGATCGGCCACCAGCTCGTAGTAGGGCTGCCAGCCGAGCTCTTCGGCCAGAATGCCCACCAGCGTGCTCTTGCCGACGCCGATGTTGCCGGCGATGCTGACGTGCTGGCGGCGGGCCGGGCGTGCTTGCTCCACGGGGCGATACTCCTTTTGCGGCGTGGCCGCGGCAACAGTCTTAAGGGACTCAGAAATTTCAAAACATCCCAGGGTGGGGGGGCCGAAGGCCCCTCCACACCTCCCCAGGGATGATTTAGATTTTCCAGATCCCTAAGTGACAGGACTTATGTAGTCGGCGTTCGCAGATGAATAAAGAAAGTACCATGCTGCCGCGGGCAAAGCGGCGTTTAAAAGCGCGACTGCATAAGTCCTGTAAGTGATCGTAGTGCGATTATAACGCGTTTGTAGGGCATACGGCGCAGGGCATGGGTTGGACTTCATTTCTGCTGAATCGAGAGGCGCAAAAACCCGCGACCGAAACGTTGATATCTCCATATGCGTATATTTTTACACAGGAAATAATATTTTGCGAGAATGTCATCATCGTGTCATGTCAAAGCGTTGATCGCGCCACCCATGAGGTGATAGACTCCTTCTCCTACTAGAGAAGCAGTACGTATGTAGTACTTCTTCGTGTAGGCGAGATCGTGCGGCCAACCGATACGATTCGATATGTTTTCGGCGTGAAAATCGGTCTTGAGACCCTTGACGGAACATCGACCTATGCCTATGCTTGGCAGACATAGCGCCCATATCCCACCCAGGCGATCGAGGAGCGTCACGCACGCCCCTTTTTCGTCTTCAGAACCAGGACATAGCATGAGCGCTCTAACATTGCTCTCCAATCCACTCGCGCTGCTCTTGGGATTCCTCTTATTCCTTTGCCCAATTCTGGCCTATCTGACGCGCCGATCGCTTGGGCTGCGCGCGCTTGCGCAACAGGCCGCGCTTGATAGTGCTCGCGCCCAGCTAGCCGCCGCAGATGAGGCCCGCACGCTCGCCGATCGGCAACTCGCCCGGCGCGCGGCGCAGCTTGCCGCGCTGCGCCACATCGCCGAGGCGTCTGGCACAGCACACGACTCGCGCGAACTGCTGGACACGATCGTCGATGTCGCGCGGGATGCCTTGGCAGTCGGCCACGCCTCGATCGGGCGAATCGACGACGCGCGGGGCCAACTGACGATCGTCGCCGGCAGCGCGGCCACCCCCGGCGGCGAGTTGATCGGGTTGGCGCTGCCACTCGGGGGTCGGCCGGGCGCGCGCCCCTGGCAACTCGACGCGCCGCTAGAGATCGCCGACCCATGCCACGATGAGCGCCTGGCGACTCTGCACGACCTGCTCGTGCGCCGTGACGCCGGTGCGCTCCTGATCGTCCCGCTGCGAGCCGGCCATGAATTGCTGGGCACGCTGAACCTGGCCGGCGCTAAAACGCGCCATTTCGACGAGGCGGACCTGGACCTTGCGCAGGCGCTGGCGGGCTATGCCGCCACAGGGCTGGCTAACCAGCGCCTGCGTGAGGCCGCACTACAGGCCGAACGCGCGAAATCGGCCATCCTCGACGCTGTCAGCCACGAATTTCGCACGCCGATCACCGCAGTGCTTGGCTTCACCGAGCTGTACCAGGAGAATGTGCTCGGCCCGGTCAGCGCGGAGCAGGAGGAGGCGCTGGAGGCGATCCATCGCAACGCGCACCGGCTGCTCAAGCTGGTCGACGACCTGCTCGATCTGGCGCGGCTGCAGGCCGGCCGCCTGGATATGTCGCTCTACCCGGTCGAAGTCGGTCTATGCATCCGTGAGGCGACTGCGCTGCTCGCGGCGCAGTTCCAGCAGAAGCAGCTCGATCTACGATTGGAGATCGCGGATGATCTGCCGCTGGCGTGGGCGGATGCGATGTGGCTGCGGCGCGTGCTGGTCAATTTGCTGGCGAACGCGCTGCGCTACACCAGCGCCGGCGCGATCACCGTGCGCGCCTTCGAGGCCAGGCTGCCGCAGGGCCTCACCACCAGCGCGCGACACCTGATAATCGAGATCGAGGACACCGGCCGCGGCATTCCCGAGACCGAACAGCAGCTGATCTTCGACGCGTTCCAGCGCGCCGACGGCGCTCAGCGGACGTTCCCGACCAGCTCCGGCTCGGGCCTGGGGCTGACAATCAGCAAACTGGCGATCGACCAAATGGACGGACAGCTGGCCCTGCGCAGCCAACTGGATCAGGGCAGCACCTTCACGATCGCGCTGCATACAGCCGAGCTGGCGTTCGAGCATCCGCGTGTGTGAGCGATAAGTGATGAGCGCCGAGCGCCGAGTAGAGCGATATCTACTCGGCGCTCGGCGCTCATCACTTGTCACTGGTCACTCGTCACTCGCCTACTGCGCCCACAGCACCCAGCGATCCATATTGGTGTTGTTGGTCAACTGCGACTGGCCACTGCCGTCGGTGTTCATCACGAACACCTCGTAATCGCCGTCGCGGTTGCTGGCGAAGGCCAGCTGGCTGCCGTTCGAACTCCAGCTCGCGGCCTCGTCGTCGCCCGAGCTGTTGGTCAGCCGCGTAACAGCGCCCCCGTCGGCGCTCATCACATAGATCTCGGCGTTGCCATCGCGGTAGGATGTGAACGCGATTCGCTTGCCGTCGGGCGAGACGCGCGGGTAACGATTGTTCGAACCCTGGTCGGTCAGCGCGCGGATGTTAGTCAGGCCAGCTGCCAACCAGGTTGCGCTATCCTCGGAATACTGCACATCGCCGCGCATAATCGCGAACTTACCACCGCTGCACTGCTGCTCCCAGTAGAGCGTGCGCCCGTCTGGGCTCCAGGTCGGCACCTGCGTCAGGCAGCCGTCCATGTTCAGCCGCTGCGGGTAGCTGGCGCCATTCGCCGTCATCATATACAGCTGCGGCGCGCCGTCGCGGTCGGACACAAATACCAGCTTGGTGCCATCCGGCGAGATGCTGGGATTGTAGTCGTTGGCCTTCTGCGGCCCGAAGGACGGCAGGCCGGGGGGCGGTGTCGTGCCGTCGCTGTAGGTCAGCCGCTGCGGCAGGCAGGTGTTCTGGAAGCTCTGGTTGTAGCCGATGGGCAGGATCGGCTGCTGGTAGATCTGGCGGTGCTGCCCATCGCCGCGGCGCGAGTCGACCACCAGGCAGTTCTGGGTCGGGTCGTAGCTGCGGCGGTATGAGAATGCTACGCTCTCGCCGATGCTGCCCAGCGCCTCGCCGGTGATCTGCACGCTGCCCGTGACCAGATACTGCCAGACCTGGAGCTGATCGCTGCCCATGCCGGTCGAGGCGTACACCAGCGGCATGTTCGGGTCGGGCGCGGCCCAGGGCTGGCCCAGGTGTGGGTAGCGCCACTGGAAGTAGTGCTGGCCGACATTGCCCATCTCGACCTTGTAGCCGGCGGGGTTGTCGGGCACATACGTCAGCACGCGCCGCTCGTACAGCTGCACCAGCACATCCTTCT
>DATFXE010000518.1:0-16757 GCA_035258585.1 Roseiflexaceae bacterium
CCACACAAAGTCGGTGGGTCTCTCAGTGGCGGCAACCGCGTTACGGATTGAGACGGAGGAACTGATTTCAGAACTGCGCGCACGCCGCCCCGAATTGGTTGCCAGAAGCGACGAGCCTCGGTATTCGGAGGCCCTCCACTACGCTTCGGTCGCACGGCAGCTACTCAACTTTCATGCCGCGATGGCGCGAGAGTCGGACTACGCCGAGCGTCTCGGCATCCGCGACGCCCTGATGGCGGACAATCTTGCGTACATGGTGTCTCGTGAGCGTGGCCGAGGGAAGGTCTTGGCGTTCGCTCACAACAGCCATTTGAAGCGCGGAAGGGCAGAATGGCAAATCGGCGCCGACCGACACACCTGGTGGCCGGCGGGGTCGCATCTCGCTATCATGCTCGGGCAGCGCTATGCCGTCATCGGTTCGGCTGTAGGCGTTTCTGATGCCAACGGCATCGGTCAACCCGAAGACGGCACGCTTGAAGCCCGCCTGACCGCCGCCCCAGGTCCAGCGCGGTTCATCCCCACGCACAGGGGTCGAGGGCTTCCAGTCGCGGAAATTGCCGAACTCCCGACTCGCTCCGGCAGTATGAAGAACCCTACCTACTTCGCGCTCACTCCTCAAAGCTTCAGCGATTTCGACTGGCTGGCCGTCCTGGACTCGACCGCATATAACCGCGGTGGCCCGCCCCTACAAGCGTGGGACGCTACGGGCCAGTGAAAGAATACCATCGCGCAAGGTGATGCAGACCGTGACGACACATCATGCTATCAGGCTCCATCAGCCTTCGCGAACAGCGATAGGCCAGCGTTAGTACCGTTCGACTGGTAGGGAGCGGCATTGCACCGATACCGCACGGACCTGGGTGCTCACGAGATGATCGCCGCCGTCGGGGTCGTCTCGATCGGCAAAGATCTTGTGGGCCAGCGCCAGGGCACCCACATAGGCGCGGCGCTCTGCAACGCCTCTTGTGACAGCGGCCCCAGGTCGCTGCTGAGTTGATCAGCCCGCTGACCCGCTCGAGCGCGACGACAAGAATCACACCACCTGATCGTGCCCGCCCTAGCAGGGATAGGGTTTGCCGAGGTATTTCTGCGCGAGCATCTCGATATGCTCGACGGCGCCGTCGGTGGTGACCGACACCACCATTGCGTGCCTGCAAGATTGCTTCGGGCTGGACATCGCGGAGGTCACCTTTCTGCCCTCGGGTTGGGTGAACAACGCGCTGTACCGCGTCGTCGCCGAGAGCGGCACGTCGTACTTGCTCAAGCTGCGGCGAGGGCAGTTCAACACGACTTGGCGTCTTGGTGGATAAATCAGCGAGCGCTCGCCTCGCTACGCGCGTCCTATCTCGCCGACAATTTCGATGTTAGGTAGCTCGCGCAGGGCGTAGGCGGCGCACGCCTGTTTCTTTGCCCTCGCTGAAGTGGCCGCAACCGCGCTGCATGGCCCCGACCAGATTGCCTGGTTCGACCAGCTGGATGCGGAGCAGGCCAACCTGCGCGTCGCGCTGGCCTGGCTGCTCTGGCCCGCATCGATGCGGGCGTGCTGCGTCAGGTACTTCTGCACTTCACACCGTCTGTGCGATTTGCAGAGGGCTGTCACACCGGGCGGCCCTCGCTCGTCTCCTGTGCGCAGGCCCATGGTTGGCCGATCCAAAGAAAGGACAGGCTGTGAACGATAAACTATTTCGCTATGGTGCCGCGGTCGTGCTGGCCAACAGCGCGGTGAACCTACCCCACGCGGCGGCGCATGTTGGCGAAAGCGCCTATTTGCCGCCGCTCGCCAACGCTTTCGTGACGCTTGTGATCGTGCTCGCGCCGTTCGTAGCGCTGGGGCTGCTGCGCGCCGGCCGCCTGCGCGCAGGCGCGTGGCTGCTGTTCGGCTCGATGCTCGGCGCCCTGCTGTTCGGCGTCGTCTACCATTTCGTGCTGCCGGGGCCGGACAATGTCGCGCAGGTGAGGGCGGGGCCGTGGCAACTCCCGTTCCAAGCGACGTCGGCGCTTCTGGTGGTGGTCGAGGCGGCCGGCGTGGGCGTGGGCGGCTGGATGCTCTCGACGCTGGGCCGGTCCACCTTGAAATCCAAACCCGAAGCATGAGTAAAATGTAAAACGTAATTGATGTCAATATGACGCGGAATATTGCGTTTTACGCTTTACGTTCTATGAGACAGGAGGTAGCCATGAAAGTCTTTGTCGCTGGGGCGACTGGCGCGCTCGGCCTGCCGCTGGTACGCGAGCTGGTGGCGCGCAAGCACAAGGTGATCGGCCTGACTCGCTCACCGGACAAGCGGGCGCTGCTGGAAGAGCTGGGCGCGCAGGCCGCCGTCGCCGACGCGCTCGACGCTCCGGGGCTGGAGCGGGCCGTCTGTGCCGCCGCGCCGACGCATGTGGTCCACATGCTCACCGCGCTGCCGAAGAATGGCCCACTGCGCAGGGGGGACGTTGTCGCGACGAACGAGCTGCGGGTCACGGGGACCGCCAACTTGCTGCGGGCGGCGATCGCCGCCGGCGTGCGGCGGATCGTCGGCGAGTCGTTCATCTATGTCTACGGCTACGGCGATCTCGGCACGAGCATGCTCACGGAGGACGAGCTGCCGCCGATCCGGAAGCCGAACGCCGGCCTGCAGGCGGTCGTCGAGGCGCTGCGCTCGCTGGAGGAGCAGCTCGTGAACGCCAACCGACAGGGGCTGATCGAGGCGATTGTGTTGCGCTATGGGCTGACGTACGGCCCCGAGAACCCCTCGACGCGCTACATGTACGAGCAGCTGCGGCGCAGGCGTGTGCCGTTGGTGCGCGGCGCGCGTGGGATCGCCCCGTTCGTGCATATCGACGACATCGTGACCGCGACGATCGCAGCGCTGGAGCGCGGCCGGCCAGGTGCGATCTACAATATCGTCGACGACGAGCCGGTCGCCTTCAACGAATACATCAGCGCGGCGGCGCAGGCATTCGGCGCGCGGCGGCCGCTGATGGTCCCGCGCTGGCTGCTGCGGCTGTTGGCGCCCACGCTCGCCGCAGGCGCGATGACGCGGCTGCCCGTCTCCAACGCCCGCGCTCGGCGCGAGCTGGGCTGGCAGCCGCGCTTCCCGACCTACCGCGAGGGCCTGCGGCAGGTGGCGCAGCGGCTACAGGCGCCCGAAATTGCCACATCGGCGCTGGCTCGCTGATCTGGTAAAGGGGCACACTAACTGTAAGGAGTCATCGGTTGTCAGGGATACTGCTGGCTTACTCTGATGGGAGGTTTGGAGGGCGAAGCCCTCCAAGAAGCATTTGGTTTTGCACCTGGTTCGGGCGGCAAAGCCGCCCGAACCAGGTGCAAAAAAGAAACGTCTCGGGGCCTGCGGCCCCCGCACCCCCGGCTGGCGAGTTTGCCAGCAGTATCTTGTCAGTTATCAGTTACCAGGTGTCTACACTGATAACTGACAACTGATAACTAACAACGAGGATATCACAATGACCGACGCCGAAGTCTTTCAGAGCTATCGACCGCTGCTCTTCTCGATCGCCTACCGGATGCTCGGCAGCGCCAGCGAGGCCGACGACGTGCTGCAGGACGCCTACCTGCGCTATGCCGCCACGCAAGCTCAAGGCGGCCAAGGGCCGCCCACGGAGATACGCTCGCTCAAGGCCTATCTCAGCACGATCGTGACGCGCCTGTGCCTCGACCGGCTCAAGGCCGCGCAGACGATGCGCGAGCAGTACCTCGGACCTTGGCTGCCCGAACCGGTGTTGACGGTGGATATGGACACCGACCCGCAGCGCGACGCCGAGCGCCACGAGTCGATCACGCTGGCGTTCCTGGTGCTGCTGGAGACGCTGACGCCCCAGGAGCGGGCAGTGTTCCTGCTGCGCGAGGTGTTCGAGTACGACTACGCCGAGATCGCCAAGGTCGTGCAGACCAGCGCCGCGAACTGCCGCCAGCTGTGTCACCGCGCGAAGGAGCGAATCGCCGAACAGCGGCCGCGCTTTGAGCCTGCGCCCGACCGCCAGCGCCAGCTGGTCGAGCGCTTCCTGGCCGCCACGCAGCGCGGCGACGTGGCGGCGCTGGCCAACATGCTGGCCCAGGATGTGACCATCACAGCCGACAGCGGCGGCAAAGTGCCGTCGGCGCGCAAACCCCTGCATGGCCGCGAGATGGTGGCGAATCTGCTGATTGGGCTCGCACGCAATGGGCCACGAGCTGTCCACGCCGGGTGGGAGGACATACGCATCGGCATGGCCGACGTCAACGGCGAGCCGGCGCTGCTGCTGTGGGTGCGCGAGCGGCTGGACACCCTCTTCGTCTTTTCGATCGTCGACGACCAGTTTGCCGCCATCCGCGCGATCAGAAACCCCGACAAACTGGCCTACATCCAGCGCCAACTGCAGGAGCGCGGTGCGACGGGCGAGCCGCTGCCGACCGCGGCCGCCTGATGAACCAGTGTGAGGTGGAAAGTTACACTTTCCACCTCACACTGGTTCATCAGGCGCAGGAGTCGCTGGCCGGCGCACTCATGGTCGCCGGGCAGCTCGGGGGAGGACAGGGCGAGCGGCTCGCCGATGCGGCGCGCGAGGCCTTCGTTTCCGGTCTGAGTGCCTCGCTTGTGGCTCGTGCCGTGATACTTGCTCTGGGGACCGTCGGCATGCTGTTGCTCATTTCCAACGCAGGCACGCGTGAGCTCGGCACAGGCAAGCAAGGGGAGCGAGCGTGAGCTGAGCCAGCGAGAACGCGCCGTTGCGCCTGCGCGACGAGCATCGGTGGAGGCTAAGCTGGGCGGGGGCCATCGCGCCGCCCAGGTTCGCCTCCGTCTGCCACTTGCATCAACGCGTGGAGCTTGGCGGCTGTATCCGCTTCTGACACTGGCATCAGGATGCGCATCAGCAGATGCGCATCAGTCGTGAACACCACGGTCACTGGTTGCAGTATCAGGCGTCCAACATCCGGATGCTGGAATTCAATCGGCAGTTCACGCTCGCGCCGTACCTCATGCAGCGGCCACCAATCACGAAACTCAGCACTTCGCTCGTGCAGTTGCCCGATCAGAGTCGTGAACCAAGCATCCTCGGCCTGGTGTCCGCTCTCCATGCGGAATTCGGAAAGCACACTACGGGCTTCGCGTTCCCAGTTCACCATGATACGGCGAAACGTGGGGTTGGTGAAGTGATGCCAGATAATGTTGCGCTCGCTCGCTGGGTAAGCGTCCCAGTCAACCAGGAAGGACTCGGCACGGTTCCAGGCCAGCACGTTCCATCTGCGATCGCGAATGTGGGCAGGCGATGGTTCAAGCGTGGTCAATAGCTCACGGAAGACCGGTCGTACCACTTCATGCGGTTCAGGTGGCGTTGGCGGCAAGGAGCGCTGAGCCAGCTGAAAGAGATAGGCTCGTTCATCCTTGCTCAGCTGGAAGACACGCGCCAACTGCTCTACGACGTCTGCCGAGACGTGGATCGGTCGCGCTTGCTCCAACCAGGTGTACCAGGTGACACCAATGCCGATTAATTCGGCGACCTCCTCACGCCGGAGTCCGGGGGTGCGGCGTCTTGGTCTGAGTGGCAGTCCCACCTGTTCGGGTCGCAGGCGTTCGCGCCGGGTGCGCAGGAAACTGGCTAACTCCATCCGCCTCGTGTGCTCGCTATCGTCGCGGCGCGTCATGCTTGCCCTCTGGTTAGCCTGGTATGATTTACTACTGGTATAAAGCGCCTCCTTGTACCAGTATATCATATCTGTCATACTACGTAGAGACAAGCTACCAGCCGCGAGGATACGGCTCCCTCGGTACACCTCCACAGTCGATTGTGCCAGGGATGGCCGGGGAAAGGACACGGATGGGCATTTGTCCAGGCGGAGGATTTCGATGTCACAAGATAGTCAAACTGGCTTACATGGCGGACGTCTGTTCGTGTTGGCATGGATTGGAGTCTATCCGATCGTCACCCTGATCTCTGTGCTGTTAGGCGACGTTCTGAGGAGATCACATATATGAACATCTTGCTATGGGTTCTGCAAATCCTGTTGGCCGTGTTTGTGACATCCACCGGTGTCATCCACTTGGTGCTGCCACCCAATCTGCCAGCACCTCTCCAATGGATGTACGATCTGTCGCCATCGCTTCACGCGATCACTGGCGCGGCGGAACTGCTTGCGGCTGCGGGGTTGATCCTACCAGGGGTGACCCGCATTCAGACCCGGCTGACCCCACTCGCGGCAGTGGGCCTTGTGCTTGTGATGCTCGGCGCGATCGTCTTCCACATCTCACGCGGCGAGATCCTGAACGCCGCCCTCAACCTGGTTGTCGCCGCATTGGCAGCCTTCGTGGCATATGGGCGCTGGCGAATCAGTCCCCTCTCAGACCGAGTGTTCCGGCGTGGATATGAGACCTGATCACGGTTGGGCTCGGGGCAGCGCAGCGGTCGGTGATGGAAACGAAGCGTAGCGGCGATTGGGGATTAGGAGCACGGGATAGTCGCGATGGGTTCTGCAACAGCTAACACTCGGGCGGCGGTCTCGCCGCTGCCGGATATCATCGGTCTGGGCGGCGCACTCGCTGGGTTGATCGGCGGCCTGGCGATGGCACTGGTGGCGGCACTGATGGCGTTCGTCCAGCGCCAGGATATCTGGCGCGAAGCCAAAGCGATCTCCATCGTCGTACTCGGACCGCAGGCGGCCGCACAACCCGGCTTCGCCGCTCTGCCGGTGCTCACTGGCACGCTGATCCACCTGATCATCGCGATGCTGCTCGGCGCACTCTTTGGTATCGTGACGCGGCGCTGGCTACACCTGCCCTCGGATTTTGGGATACCGCTGGTGGCGGGGCTCTCTTATGGGCTGCTGGTCTGGCTCATCGCCTACTTCGTTGTGTTGCCCCTCGCCGACCCGTGGCTGCTGGACAGCTATGCGCCGGCATTTATCGTCCAACACATTGTCTATGGCAGCGTCACCGGCCTCTGCTATGCCTGGCTACAGCCGAGCCCATACGATGCGAGCGAGTGAGCGCACGCCAGATTGAAGGTGGCGTGAGAATACTTGACCGACGCTCTAGCGCCTGATCTGGCGCACGATCGTCGGATCGTCGATCGCGGTGTCGTTGGCCAGCAGCAGCGCTTTGCTGAGGATGATCGCCAGCGTCCCATCGCCCTCGAACGGCACGAAGCGCGTGCCGTGGCCGTTCGTCGGCGCGGCGCCACGCGCCGGCACGATGCAGAGGTATTGGTCGTTGGGCTCCATCAGAATGTTGCCGCTGCCCAGGTGGATCTTGTAGGTGCGGATATCGCCACGTACCACCAGAAAGCGCTCGGTCAGCCGGCAGCGTGCCGCGATCTTCAGCCGTGGGATGAGCCGCGATAGCACCTCGCGCCGCATCTTCGCCGTCTCGGACAGATCGCCGAAGGCGTAGCTGGTCCAGTAGTCGCGGTAGCGTCCCTCCGGGCCGCCGTCGGCCCAGGTCGGGTCGTTGCCGACGCTGGCCACACCCACGAACAGGTCGACGTCGCGCAGGATCTCCGAGAGCACAAGCTGCGGAATCTGCTCCAGCGGCAGCGGCTCCTGTGCGAGGTTGGGGGTGTTCCAGGCGAGATGATAGCCGCCCCCTCCGGCATGGGCGTAGTGCTGCGCGGCCTCGATGGGGTAGAAGCGCACCTGGTCGGTCGCCAGGCGGAGGTAGGTGCCCGTGTCGTTGGTATCAGTACCATAATTGTCGCCCGCACCCTCGACCCAGTACTCAGCGCGCAGGCCCCACGCCGGGAGCAGGCGCTGCGCCGGTGGGTAGGTGTCGTCCACCATCAGGCGCAGCTGGTTCTTCCAGCCGCGTGCCGCGCAGAGCGCGTTGAACTGGTGCTGGCGAATGATATGCGCAGCAAAGCGGTTCGAGTAGAGTCGTGTGGCGCGCTCGGCGTCGGTGAGCAGGTAAATCTCACGGTGGGCCTGTTTGAACGGCTGCTGGACCTCGTGCGCTGTGAGCCAGTCGCGCCAAACCAGCACGTCGTCCATCGGGCTGTCCAGCGGGTGCCAGAGTGTCACCGCAGTCGTCGCATCCAGATCGCCGAGGGGCTGACCGCCATGCTGCACAATCCGCCCATCGTGCCAGATACCTGCGCTAGGGCGTCCGTCGCGCTCGAAGCGCCAGATCAGGCGCCGCGCCAGCGTGCCGACGAGTGGGTGATCGAGGTAGCGCTCGCGCCACACGTCGAGCGACCAGGTTTTTCGCTGGAGGTACAGCTGCTCGATGCGGTCGCGCTGGGCCACAAGCATCTGCTTGATATCGGCTGCCGCCTGGGCCAGCTCTTTGAATTGCTCGCCATACTGCTCGCGCAGCACCCGCGGCGCGGAAGCCAGGCGCCGGCTGTCGGCCCGTAGATAGCGCAACTCTACGCTGCTCCCAGCCACCACCAAGTCGACCGTCACCCCGCCCAGCGCCTCACGGCGGAGGCCGACCTCCTCCAAGCCATAGCTCGGCGCCAGCAGCTCCTCAAGGTCGTCCCGCGCCAATCCAGCCCGTTCGGCCGCGCCGCGCAGCGCGGTCTCGATCAGCTTCTGCGCGCCCGGCAGGCGCACCCGCACTTTGAGCACCGCCAGTTGGGCTATCCCGTCGTGCCCGGCCATTTGGCCGAGCGCCCAGATACAGGCGTTGCCAAGTCGTGGGCAGCGCGGCCCGATCCCAGGCAGCTTGCGGTAGGACGAGACGGCAAGGGCCGTAAGGGCACGCGCGACATCGCTGTCGCCATGCTCGGCGCAGAGCCAGACCAGAGCTTTGAGGATGTCGGCGTTGCGCTCCAGGAGGATCAACGCCGGTCGCTCGCCGCCCCAGGCATCTCTAATTGGTGTGGCGCGCGGCTGGTCGGCGAGCGCAAACCAGCGCAGCAGGGTCGCCCGAAACCGCGCCGCGCCAATGCCCTCAGAGAGCGCCCGCGTGGCCTTCAGCCACTTGGCGCTCGGCGTCGAGCCGCTGGCAGCCGCGCACTGCTGGAGCAACCCGGCCCAGAGTGCCCGCGCATCCGGCTCCAGCGCGGCGATGTCGGCAATCGCAGTATCGGCCCAGACATCGCCCACCAGCAGCGGCATATCTGGCTGAGCGAGGCCAGCCAGCTCCTTGAGGCGAAGAATGCGGCGGCGCGCCTCGGCCGACCAGGCGCGCGCTTCGAGCGCATCCACTAGCTCAAGCAGAGCAGTGTCGAGGGCCGGCGTGCGCGGGTGCGCGGCAAGGTAGCGCTCGATCACCTTGCTCAGGTGCGGCTCGATGTGCCAGCCGTAGACATCACTCTGTGCCCAACGCAGCAGGATGAGCAAATCGTTGTGGTCAAACGGCAGCGCGCGGCGCAGCAGGGCGGACAGCGCATGCAGCACCCTCCAGATCGAGCCGTTATTGTTGCGCGGCTCCTGCGACCACGCCACCGCTGCCATCACGAAGCGGCGCTGCTCCTCGGGGCTCGCGCGCAGGAGTTCCTGCCCGGCGGGAAAGTCCTTGAGCTGCGCGTCGTAACGGTAGACCTCAGCAGACCAGGCCGTCAGGACATCGGTGATTCGATCGTCATGCTGTCGTGTGTCCTGCATGGCCTTAGCCCCCCACCAGCGGCACGAGCTTCAAGAAGGTGACGATGGTCGTCGAGCCAAGGACGACGATGTCGTCCAGGCGCTCGACCTGCTCCTCGTCGACCAGGATGACGAAGCCATTGCGCTCGAAGGCGGCGAGCGCGCGCTCGACCTGCTCGACCGGGTCGACGCGATGCTGGCGCGGCATCCGGTAGCCATTCAGCGTCAGCTCGGCGGCGGTGGGTTGAATGAGACCCTGGAAGTATTCGGTCTGCTGTTGGTTGAAGGCGGCGACCTCCTGCTCGACCCGCGTGCGGATCAGCTCGCGGACGGTCATGTGATCGCTGGGGATGTCGAGCACAAACTCGAGAGGGGGGCGGCCAACGCGAAAGACCAGCTCGTCTCGAACCGTGATCTGGGTGTGCATTGTCTTGCTCCGTTTCAGTTACTTTCTCGTCCCGACGCCGGCTGACTTCGTGCGCACGGATGTGGTTGTTGAGCAGAGTATACGCGATCGGTGTGACAAAGTATGTCACATGTCGAGGGCGCGACGAATTTGTGCCGCCGTAAGGGACTGCAATGCGCATCCAGATCGTATCGATCCATCGCGCTCAGTCACTGTCACAGAGACGGACTGCCCTCCGATGCGCCGAGGAGGCCGTACTGGCACAAGCATGTCCAAATGACACTTCCTGTATGGGTCAGAAGTCCCGCTGTTGCTCGTGAGCGAACGCGCCACCGCGCTCGGCCAGGAGACCCGTCACATCGTTGCGGATGGCTACACCACGGCAGCGGCCGGCATACTGGTCGATCTCGCCCCACTACTCACGCACGCGCCGGCTGGCATCGCTGGTGGTGGCCGCTGCGGCCGAGGTGCTTGCAAGGCACCTGCTCGACGGCAGCCGGCGCAACTTCGAATGTACACTGCGCGACCTGCGCTTGTCGAGGACATGAACAGTATGAGGTATTCCCGAAAGTTACAAGACGCGACCACGCCACTTGACAATCAATGCGCTGATAGGTATAATTACAAACCGACCGTCGGTTTATAATTAATCGGGAGATGACAGGATGGCGCGCACCGTCAACGAAAAAGACTATGCGCTCAAACGCAATCAGATTCTGGATGTGACCCAGCGGCTGATCTACACCAAAGGCTATGAGCAGATGGCGATCCAGGATATCCTGGATGAGCTCCAGATCTCCAAGGGGGCGTTCTATCACTATTTTGATTCGAAACCGGCATTGTTGGAAGCGCTGATCGAGCGCATAGGGCAAGAGGCGCTCCAGCTGCTCAACCCGATCGTGCAGGATCCACACCTGGGTGCCCTCGAAAAGCTCCAGCGCTACATCGACACAGGTGTCCGGTGGAAAACGGCACGGAAGACATTTATGATCGAGCTGTTGCGCGTCTGGTACGCCGACCACAATGCGGTCGTCCGCCAGAAGATCTTGGCAATGTGGAGCAAGCACGCCCTGCCTCTGCTCACCGAGATCTTCCATCAGGGCATCCGCGAAGGTGTCTTGAACATCCCGTTTCCCGACCAGGTTGGTGCGATTTTCATGTCATTTATACAAGGCCTTAGCGATGCGTTTGCTGAGTTGCTGCTCACCCGCGAGCCACGGGGCGACGAGCTGCAGCGCGCCGAAAGGCTTGTCGCAGCCTATAACGATGCGCTGGAGCGTGTGCTGGGGGCGCCCGCAGGTTCCTTGCAGCTCATGGATGCTGAATCGCTCGAGGCGTGGTTTGTCGCGCCGAGCGACAACTTGGCTGCTGAAGTCAGCGCCACTTCGAACATGACACAGGTTTGATAGGGATATGGCTCGGTAGTCAACAGAGGTGCGGTATGAGCAAATCAATCAAACTTGCCTGGCGCAATATGTGGCGCAACTGGCGGCGCACGGCGATCGCGCTGGTTGCGATTGTGCTCGGCTTGATCTTACTGGTGTTTTTTGATGGCCTGATCAAGGGATCCGACCAGGCGATCTTCGGCAATGCGGTGCGCCTGTATGGCAGCAATCTTCAAGTTCACGCCAGCGGCTTTCGCGCCAAGGCCAACCGGCTGCCGCTGCTGCCGCTCTCTAATGCCGACGCGGTGATACAGGCCGCTCGCGCGCAGCCAAACGTGATTGCCGCCACCCGGCGAATCGCCACGGCCGGCATCGTCAGCAGCCACGGCAACGCCTTACCCGTGACGATCAGGGCGATAGAACCGGCGATTGAACAACCGCTCAGTTTGCAGGCGCAGAATATCACGCAGGGGCGCTTTCTGTCCGACGAAGATGGCGACGCCATCCTGATCGGTCAAGCCCTTGCCGAGCGCCTGCAGGTTGGTCTCGGCGACAGCATCACCTTGCTGGGCCGCAGCAAGAATGAATTGATGCGCCGGCATACGATGACCGTCGTGGGCATTTACGATCTCCACACGCCGGAGGTGGAAAAAGGCACTGTTTTCATTCCGCTGATTGATGGGCAAACCCTCTACAATCTGCGCGATCAGGCCACCGAAGTGGCCATTTTCATGCCACAGGTGGGAACGGAAGACAGCGTGATGTCCGCGCTGCAGAGCCAGCTCCCCAACTACGAAGTCGATACGTGGCAAACGCTCAGACCCGAGATCCGGCAGACCATGCAGACCAAGTTGGCATTCAGCAGTTTCGCTGGGATCGTGGTGTTGGTCATCGCCGCCATCGGCATTCTCAACCTGATGCTGATGGCGGTCTTCGAGCGCACGCGCGAGATGGGCGTGCTGGCGGCGCTAGGCATGAAGAGCCGGCAGATTATGAGCCTGTTTTTGATGGAGGGGGCCTTCATCGGCGTCGTCGGTGCAGTCATCGGTTGCGGTCTGGGCGCACTGCTGATCGGGTGGATGGGGCAGGTCGGGATCGATTTGTCGGCTTACTCGGGCCTGGGTGAGGTCGGGGCCCTGCTGGGCGATCGGCTCTACCCGAGCATTACGCCAGCCGACCTGCTCAGCCGCGGCCTGCTCGCGATCGTTATCGCTGCGATCGCCTCGCTCTACCCAGCCTGGCAGGCCTCGCGCCAGGAACCCGCGCAGGCGCTGCACCATGTCTAAAGGAGAATCGCGCCATGCCACTGAATAAATTGTGGACTCTTGCCGCTCGCGACCTGGGGCGGAATCGACGGCGTTCCATTCTCACGCTGTTGGCCGTGGCACTGGGTCTGGCGTTGCTGATGGTGATGAACGGTTACATCGCCGGTGTGACTGAAGACACACTGCAAAACAGTATCCGTCTCAGGACCGGGCACGTGCAGATTCGCGCCAGCTCCTATGAAGAAGACGAGTTGAGCTTGCAGGCGAAAGACTTGCTCGCAAACCCCGATGAATTGACGGCGCGTGTTAGCACGCTGAGCGAGGTGAAAGCTGCGGCACCAGTGCTGTGGGCGAGCGGCATCCTCGAAACGCATGATGACTCGGCTGGCTTGCAGATCTATGGTATCGACACGGCTTCGCCGATGTACGCGCCCATTCAAGCGGCGATGATCTCCGGCGAGTTTCTGACACCGGACGATCGGAACGGGATTCTGATCGGCAAACCACTGGCCGATAGCATGAATGTCGGCGCGGGACAGAAGGTGAATCTAGCGATCGTCAATTCCGATGGACGACCCGACGAAGGAACGTTCACCATTCGCGGCCTGTTTGCTACCGGCATTCCCAGTTATGACCAGAGTGTGGCCTTCATGCCGCTGTCCAAGGCGCAGGCGTTTACCGGCACCAACCGGCATGCCAGCGCCATCTTCATTCTGCTGAACAACCAGGCCGACACGGAGAAGGTCGCGGCTGCCTTGCGCGGCCCTGATGTGAAGGTGCTCACCTGGTCGGATTTGAATCAGGTGTTCGTACAGACCATGCAAACCAGCATGAGTTTTTACGCGATCCTCGATTTCATCGTGATGCTGATTGTCGCGGTGATCATCGCCAACACGCTGCTGATGTCGGTGTTTGAGCGCATCCGCGAAATGGGCATTCTCGCGGCCCTGGGCATGAAGGGCCGCAACATCCTGCAGATGTTTCTGCTGGAAGCGGCTGGCCTGGGCCTGGCTGGCATCGTCGTCGGAATTGTGCTTGGCTCAGCAGGCGTGGCCTATTTAGCCACCAACGGGATTCCGATTGGAGACCAGGTGGCCGCGGTGGGCGGCAGCAGTCTGGCGCTGGGCACGACGCTGTACGCCCGCTTTGTGCCTGGCACCTTTGCCGCTTTGTCGCTGGCGATGCTGCTGATCGTCGTGCTGGCATCACTCTATCCCGCGTGGTACGCGGCTCGTCTGGAGCCGGTTGAAGCGTTACGCGCGGAGTAATCGAAGGAAGATACCCATGGAAGCCATTCAGTTAGAACATGTCACCAAAGCCTATCATATCGGCGCGGTCGAAACCAAGGCGCTCAACGATGTCAACCTCAGCGTTGCCGAAGGCGAATTCACCGCGCTGGTCGGCCCCTCCGGGTCCGGCAAAACCACCTTGCTGCAATTGATCGGTTGTCTCGACAAGCCCGATCAGGGTGCGGTGAAGATAAAGGGGCAGGACGTGACGCGCCTCACTGGCAATCAACGCGCCGACCTGCGGCGTGAGCGCATCGGCTTTATCTTTCAGTTCTTCGCTTTGGTCCCGGTGCTCACCGCCTATGAGAACGTGGAACTGCCGCTGCTACTCAACGGCGTTAAGCCCAAGGAACGGCGCGAACGCGTCATCGAGCTGTTGGAGGCGGTGGGGGTGTCGCATCGTGCCAATCACCGGCCGGTTCAAATGAGCGGCGGCGAGCAGCAGCGCGTGGCAATTGCGCGCGCCCTGGCCTCACGACCGGTGTTGGTGCTGGCCGACGAGCCGACAGCCAACCTGGATACAGCCAACGGCCAACAGGCCATGGAGATCATGCGGCGCCTCAACGAGGAAACCGGCACGGCATTCGTCTATGCCACCCACGATCCGCGCGTCGTCGCATTTGCGCACCGCGTGGTCAACATGCGCGATGGGCGCATCACCGACAACGGCGCGCATGCGTGAGCATAGGCACGTGATGAATAAGTCCAGGGGTTATACTATGAACAAGATTATGCCTGTGCTGGCCGTAGTGCTGCTGCTGGGCGCCGGCTGCTCCACTTCGCCAGAAGGCGGCGGAGCAACTGCTCCGACCACGCCGGCTGCGCCGACCGCGCGTGCCGTGGCCGAGGGAGGAATGCTGACGGCCGAGGCGCGGGTTGTGCCGGCCCGCAGCACAGCACTAGGCGTGCCGAGCGGCGGCATCGTCGCCGAGGTGCTGGTCGCCGAGGGCGACCAGGTCCAGGCTGGCCAGCCGCTGCTGCGGCTCGACCGGGCGCGCGCCACGGCCACGGTCGCGCAGGCCGAGGCCGAGCTGGCCCAGGCACAGGCCGCATATGAGCGGCTACGCGGCGGCGCGACGCCGGAGGAGATCGCCGCGGCCGAAGCCCAGCTGCGCGCGGCACGCGCCCAGCTCCGCCAGACGACTGGCAGTGTAACGGCTGCCGACCGCGTGGCAGCGCAGGCCCAGCTCCAGCAGGCCCGCGCCCATCTCGCCGAGCTACAGGCCGGCCCCAAACGCACTGACCTCCAAGCTGCCGAGGCGCAACTAGCGCAGGCGCAGGCCAACCTCGCGACTCAGCGCGACCAGCTTTCGGCCGCCAAGACCAACGCCCAGCTCCAGATGCAGCAGCGCATCAGCGATCTGACCAAAGCGCAGGCGGAGTATGCCATAGCGAAGCGGAACTGGGACTATGTCCAGGAGACCAGTAAAGATCCGAATGCTGTGATCGACCCGACCACGCGCAAGAACACCCACCTCAAGCTGGACGACCGGCAGAAACAACAATACCACGACGCGTACCTGCAGGCGGAGGCGAGCATGCACAGCGCCGAGACCGCGGTCCAGCAGGCGCAGGTGGCCTACGACGCCGCGAGAGCGGCCGAAGTCAGCGGCATCCAGTCTGCCGAGCAGCAGGTGACCAGCGCCCAGGCCAGCCTCGACAAGCTGCGTGCCGGCGCGGATGCCGACGTGCTCGCGGGGGCGCGAGCTGAGGTGGCGAGCAGCCAGGCAGGGCTCGACAAGCTGGTCGGCGAGCAGCACACTGGCGCGCTCGACGCGGCCCAGGCCGCGGTCGACCAGGCCCAGGCCAGCCTCGACAAACTGCGCGCGGGTGCGGCGAAGGGCGATCTGGCAGTGGCCATGGCCGAAGTGCAGCGCGCCCAGGCGGCGCTGCAACTCGCCCAGGTGGCGGTGGCCGAGGCCGAGCTGCGCGCGCCGTTCGCTGGCACGGTCGGTGCGCTCAATGCGCAACTTGGCGAGTACATCGCGCCGGACACAACCGTCGTGCATCTGGCGGACCTCTCGGTCTGGCAGATCGAGACCACTGATCTGACCGAGCGGAACATTGTGCGCGTCCGCACCGGCAGCCAGGCCAGCGTGACGTTCGATGCCATCCCCGACCTCGAGCTCGCGGGCACTGTCAGCCGCATCCGCCCGTTGGGTGAGAACAAGCAGGGCGACATCACGTATGCCGTCACGATTAAACTCGACCGCCAGGACCCGCGGTTGCGCTGGAATATGACCGCCGCAGTGGCGATTGCGCAGTAGTGGCAATCTCTCACACCGGCACAAATCCGTCGCGCCCCTCGGCCAGGCGCGGTAACGCCGCCCGCAGGACATCAACGGTACGCCGGTAGGCCGCTGCGTCCCAGCCGCGCTCCCGGCAGAGCGCAACGGCCGCCGCGCGTGTCCCAGCCACAAACTGTCCACGCTCGGCATGCAGATACTGCGTCACAAACCGCTCGACACCGGTGGCCTTCAAGCGCTCGGCAAAGGAGGCCGGGTCGGCAACTGGCAGCAGCGGCGTGAGCGTGATGCAGGTTGCAATGCCGGCCCGCTGGACATCCGCGATCGCCCGTAGCCGCTGCCCGATCGATGCACAGCCCGGCTCAAACACTTTGCGCACCACCTCGTCATCGGTCGTTACGGTCATATTCACCTGCACCGCCTTGAAGCGTTGGAGCAGGTCGAGATCACGCGTGACGAGCGGGCTGCGCGTCTGCACGACCAGGCGCACACGATGATAGCTCGCAAGCTCTTCGAGGATGGCGCGAGTGAGGTTGAGCTTGCGCTCGATCGGTTGATATGGGTCGGTCACACTGCTCAGGTAGATCGCCACGCCGTCGAGCGGCTTGCGGCGCTGCTTGCGCAGCAGCTCGAGCGCATTCTCCTTGACGCGCACCCACTGCCC
>DATFXE010000519.1:0-12811 GCA_035258585.1 Roseiflexaceae bacterium
GTGCCGTGCTACGCCTTCGTGCTGTACCTGCTGCTGGAGCGGCCCAGCTGGCAGCGCGCGCTGATTGGCGGCGCTCTGCTGCTGTGGGTCAGCCTGGGTAGCTGGTACTACGGGCTGTTTTGCGTGCTGTACACCGGCTGCGCGCTCGCCGTCTGGATGCTCGGCCGGCCTCGCGATCGGGCCGTGCGGCTGGCGCTGTGGGGCGTGCTGCCGCTGCTGATCTGGGGGCTGGCGCTCATGCCGCGGATCGCCGGGCTGGCGGCCGGCGGCGACCAGAGCCTACGCGACATGCGTGCGATCCAGGCCGCGCACTCGGCCGATCTGCTCGATTTCTTCCTGCCGAGCCCGGTCAACCGCTGGTGGGGGCCTGCGGTGCGCGCCGCGCGCGAGCAGCTCTACCCCGGCGCGGTGATCTGGAATGTCGCGCTCGGCTGGGTCGGGCTGGTGGTAGGCGGTATTGGCGCGGTCGTGCTGTGGCGGCAGAGCTGGCGCTGGAGCCTGCTGCTGCTGGCTGCGCTGCTGCTGGCGCTTGGCCCTTCGCTGCGGGTGGCTGGCTACGATACCAGCATTCCCCTGCCGTTCGCGCTGATCCGCAATCTGCCGGGCATTCGCGCCAGCCAGCGGCCGAATCATATGGCAGTGATCGCCAGCCTGATGCTGGCGATTCTGGCGGCCTATGGCACGCTCTGGATCACCCGGCGCCTGCCCGCGCGTGGCGTCTGGCTGGCCGCGTTCGCCTTGGCGGCCGCTGTGGCGCTGATCGATGGCTACGCCGGGCCGCTGCGGATCGTCGAACGGAACACGCACCCGTTCTATGCCGCGCTGCCGGCCCCCGACGGCGCGCTGCTGCCGCTGCCGCTGTATGCGAATGTGAATCGCAGCGAAAATCTTACCGCCCAGATGATCCATCGCTGGCCGATTCCAGCCGGCTATGTCGCCCGGCCGCCGAGCGACCCGTTCACGAAGTACACGCCCGGCATCCGCGAGCTGCAAGACGGCGCGGCTGCGCCCGACGATATCGTCACGCCCGGCTGGCCGGAAAGCGCCAGGGCCGCGCTCGCCGACTACGCGATACGCTATATCGCCATGGACCTGACAAGCCAGAAGGATCAGTATTTCGCCGGCGTGCGCGAGCTGCTGCGCGAACTTGGCGCTGGGGCCCCGCAGGTGGCCGATGCCTCTCTGGAAGCCTATGCGCTGCCAAGGAGCTGGGCCGCACGGCCGATTATGTTTCTGGGCGCCGGCTGGGACAAACTGGAACGCCAACTCGACACGCCATTTCGCTGGCGGTGGATGGGCGCGACAGCCGAGATCAGGTTGTATAATCCATACGATCGTCCGGTTGCAGCAAGCGTGGCGCTCAGCGCCTCAAGCTTTCAAGAGCCGCGCGAGATCGAGCTACGTCTGGACGATGGGCTATTCGGGCGCCTTGCAATTCAGCCCGACCAGCTGACGACCCGGCAGTATCGATTCTTGCTGCCGCCGGGCGAGCATATCCTGGCGCTCGCCGCGCCGGCCAGCCCCGACCCTGGACGAGTCGGCAGGCTGATCAGTATTCGGGTCTACCGGCTCGCCGCCGAGTTTGGCCATCCGATTCGGTGATCATCTGTTATCGCTTCAGACCAGGTTCGGTGCGCATGAGTCATCCAGAATGTAATACGGTGGCCGTGAGCGTAGGAATGCGTCGTAGCGCATTCCTACGCTCACGGCCACAAAATACATTGGTGGTGCAGGGCGGTTTTGGGCCGCTGGGCGGCCCAAAACCGCCCTGCACCACCGGCAAGTTAGTGGGCGGCAGATGCGAGTTACATCCAACACAATTGGTAAAACACAGCTGAAGGTCCGCAGCGCAGGGCGGATCGGGCGGCTGGCGATCGAGATCACCACACTGATCGTGCTGCTGATCGCTGGCGCGGCTGGGTTGCGCTTCGCGCGCGGCTGGCCGCCGACCTATGTCGCAGATCTCACCAGCCTCGACCCGGCGCCGGCTGGATTCGATATCGTCGGCGTTCACATTCCCGAGCGCAACGGCGATTTCGCCTACAGCTGGTCGAGCGGGTACACGCTGGCGCAGCTGCGCGGCGGCTATAATGCGGCGCCAAGCTACCGCGCCAGCGTGCGTCTGCGCACCGCCAACCCGGCCGGGCCGCAGCCACTGACCTTCCTGAGGAACGAGCAGCCGCTTGCCACCGTCACGCCGTCGACACAGTTCCGCACCTATCGCGTGCTGCTGCCCCCCAACCACGACGGCGATACCGCGCTGCGCTTCGCGTTCGAGACGCAGTCATTCCGTCCTGCCGGCGATGCCCGCGATCTGGGTGTCATCCTGACCCAGCTCACACTACAGCCGATCGCGTCGGCGCTGTGGGTCCAGATCGGCGCGCTCTGCCTGCTGACCGCGCTGCTGTGGGGCTGGCTGCGCTGGCGTGGCGCTACGGCCGGCGCTGCGGCGCTGCTCTGCGGCGTGCTGCTGGTAGGGCTTGTGGCGGTATATGGAATGTATCGGCCAGCCCCGCTCGGCTTCGTCCTGCTTGCAGGCGCGGCCTATGCGGCGATCGCGATCGGCGCGACGCTGGCGCCTGAGGCGGCCAGCCGGCTGGCGCTGGTGGCGCTGGCGCTGCTGGTGAGTTTCAGCGGCGTGATCTGGCCGAGCTGGCTGACTGACGATGCCTTTATCTCATTCCGGTACGCCCAAAACCTGGTCGCCGGCAACGGCCTGGTGTACAACGTCGGCGAGCGAGTGGAGGGATATACCAACTTTCTGTGGACCATGCTCGCCGCGCTGGCGCTGTGGCTCGGCGGCGACATCGTGTTTCTATCGTATCTCAGCGGCGTCGTGCTGGGCCTGGCGATTCTGCTGCTGGCCTACTGGCTGGCACGCAAGCTGATCGGCCCGGCATGGGCGCTTCTGGCCGCATTGATTGTAGCTACAAGCCAGAGCTTGCTGGTCTACACCGCACGCGGCTCCGGGCTTGAGACCGGCCTGTTTACACTGCTGGCGCTGGCCGGCAGCGCCTGCGCAATCGAGCCGCGCCGTTGGCGTGCCCTCGGGCCGCTCTTCGCACTGGCGACCCTGACCCGGCCTGAGGGCGGGCTGCTGATGGGCCTGACGTTACTTTATGTCTGGTTTGTCGGTACAGAACATACAAGTGATCGATCCATCCCTGGACGAATGCGCGCGGCTCTGCCGTCGCTGGTTGGCTACCTACTGATCGTCGGGCCGTATTTTCTCTGGCGCGTGAGCTACTATGGCGACTTGCTGCCGAACACATTCTACGCCAAAACTGGCGGGGGGCTGCGGCAGGTCGGCCGCGGGCTGATCTATGCCGGCGGGTTCGCGCTGACGCTCGGCGGGCCGCTGCTGTTGCTCTGCCTGGTGCCGCTGCTGAATTCTGAGGAATCGAAGCGGGGCGGCTGGCGTGCGGCGCTACGGAGTTGGCGCGGGTATTTGCTCCTGCTGATAGGGGCATACACGGCGTACATTATCGCCGTCGGGGGCGATCATTTCCCGGGCCATCGCTTCTTTGTGCCGCTGGTGCCCTATCTCGCGCTGCTGCTGGCCGATGGCATCGCCTGGGTGTATGACTGGGCGCGGCGAACACCGCGCGCGGCGCATCTGGCTTCGGGAGCGCTGGCGGCGCTGCTGCTGCTATATAGCGCCAATGCGCTCTACCGTGGGCCGGAGTTCAACTCGATCATCAAGGGCGATGACGAAAGCCTGGGGATCTGGCGCGAGCTAGGATGGTGGCTCCACGACCAAGGCGCGCCGGGCGAAAGTATGGCGGCCACGGGCGCCGGCGCGGTAGCCTATTACTCAAATCGCGAGACGATCGATTTGCTGGGGCTGAACGACAAGCACATCGCGCGAGTGCAGAGCGCCGATATCGGCGCCGGCACGGCCGGCCACGAGAAGCGCGACCCGGCCTATGTGCTCGACGTGCGCCGGCCGACCTACATCCCGCAAATCTGGGATGAATATTTCGGCGGCGAGGCAGGCCTGCGCGGTCGCTACGCACTGATCGATATTCGCACGCGCTATGGTCGTGAGCTGAAGCTCTGGAAGCGAATACCCTAGTGGTCAACCACACTGATTTTGCTGGGGAGGTGCAGGGGTGGCTGTGCTGTCCCCCTGCACCTCCCCAGCAAAATCACTGAGAGTGACAACTATCAGCATAAGTAGAACTTGCAACTATGCTAACTCTCATCATAAACTCATTGTAAAGTCAAAAGTATCTATTACAATGAGAAAGGAAGCCCTTGTCAACATTTGTTTGCGTTGAGCAAAGCTCGCCTGTACGGGTCTGGCAAGTATGTATGCCAGGCCCTGCCGGCGCCCGGCGGCTTTTAGCTCGGGCAGCTACTACTGTAACATGCTAATGCTCTCTACCAGAGCGGCAATTCCACCAGGGCACGATCGCGCTTGCGAGCCGTGAAAAAGATTGACAAATCGAATGGAGAATGCTAGAGTAGCCGTTCCCTTCGCCGCGCACGGCCCAGCCGAAAGATTTAGGACGTACGCGGTTGGCGTTTTAGTGGGGGTGCGGGGGCCTGCGGCCCCCGAGAAGCTTCTTTTCCGCCCAGGTGTGGCGGCAAGCCGCCACACCTGGGCGGAAAAAAGAGTTCTTTGGAGGGCAAAGCCCTCCAAACCTCCCAACTGCGTAACTCCTAAGATTATTCCTTTAGACAAGGCTCTTGGCAACTTGACAGTTGGAAGGTTTGGGCACCGGCTGCGCCCCGCCCCCAAACCCCACCTCTTCCAACCGACTCTAGAGCAAGAACTGTACCGGTAATCATGTGTAGTAGCCGTTCGATCGCTACGCATGATACGTAGAAGGAAAGCACAGTATGAAGCGCCAACGATTAGTGATTCTCATCCTTGCAAGCCTTGCCAGCGTCGCGGTGGTCGCGCTGCTTGGCTTGAACGCTGTTCGCAGTGGGCGCGCGGAGGAAGGGGCGCCCATTCTTACCTACCCAGATATCACGCCCACCGCCACGATTGCGCCCCTCCCGCCATCCAAGCCGAATACCGCGGCCTCCACACTGCTCAGCGAGAGCTTCGACTCGCCCGACGCCCTGGCGCACTGGGAGATCCTCAACCCGCCCGATATCATGCCCGAAGATCAGGCCAACTGGGAAGTGCAGGACGGCGTTCTGCGCCAAACCGGCACCGGCGCCGCGCATGACCCGAACATCAACGAGACCATGGCCGTCACCGGCGACGCCTCGTGGACCAACTACACTATCAGCGCCAAGGTCTACGATCAGGAGAACGCGACCTTTGGCCTGGTCGCACGCCGGCAGGGCAATAGCTTCTATCGCTACCGGATTATCGCCAGCAGCCTGTCGGGCACGCCCAAGCAAGTGCTCGAGAAGGTCGTCGATGGCGTCGCGACGCCGCTTGCCACGCGGGAAGCGCCAGGCTACGAGCAGCGCCAGTGGCATACCGTCGCGCTCAGCGTCGCCGGCGCTGCTATTCGTGTCTCGCTCGATGGCGCGGTGGTTGCCGAGGCGACCGATGCGACCCTGACGAGCGGGCAAGCCGGGCTGTACACGCGCGCGCTCGGCGGCATTCGCTTCGACGATGTCACAATCACGGCACCCTAACGCCAACGGATTTCACGATCGATGAAGCAACTACAACAACGCTAGGTTAAGGGAGCAACCATGGTGAAGATCCGCATTCTTGCCGTCGCCACGATGTGCGCCACATTGGCACTTGCGACGATCCTGCCCCAGTATGGCGCGGCGACCACGGTGTTCGCCGCGACGCCGGAAGTCGGCCCCGGCTTTGTGCTTCCCGGTTCGGTGACCACTGCCGCCCTGGCGGGCAAGTATCCGTCGGTGGTCGGAACTGGCAACAGCGTCCATATGGTCGCCAACACCAATCAGGCCGCCCAATACTGGGAGAAATCCGACACGGCCTCCAGCGCCAGTGGCCCAGCCAACTTCGGCACCAGTGGCGGCGACACCGACTACACCGAGGCCGCGATCGCCGCCGCTCCGGATGGTACGTTGTATGCCGTGTGGATTTCTCAACGATCGGCGATCAATATGAAACGTAAGCCGGTCGGCAGCGATTGGGAGGCCAGCAGGGAGATCTACACGACCAGTGCGTTCATGGCCTACCTGGACATCGCGGTAAGCAGCAGCGGCCAGATCTTCATCGTCTGGAATCAGGACTTCCTGTATCGCTATACGACTTCCTCCGATGGCGGCAATAACTGGTCGGCGGCGGGCGTGGTCTCCTCCAAGAAGCCGTATAAGTCGGTTTTTGTCGCGGCGGGCGCCAACAATTCCGCACTGGTGGCTTTTGGCAGCGGCGATGGTCACGCGTACGCCTCAGTTTGGAATGGATCGGGTTTCGATACAGTCGACCTGACGCCATTCAAGCTCTCGGGCGATTTCTTCGCCAGTGCCAAACCGCTCGTCGCGCCGAATGGCAAGATCTATGTCGCGTTTAGAAATGGCACCACCTCCGGCGGGCTCTACTATACCGAACGCCAGGCCAACGGCACCTGGCCGGTCTCCAAGCTGGCTGGCGGGCAAATCTACGATGCGATTGGCGTGGCAGCCGATTCGGGAAACAACCTCCACTTTTCCTGGTCGAGCGATGCTGCCGGCCGCTGGGATCTGTATTACGCATTTAAGCCCGTCGATGGGGATTGGGAAGGTCCTGTCAAGGCCACTGGGATCAGCGATAAGATCGTGGCCGATGTCGATATGTCGTCGACGATGGGCGCGCGCAACTATGGCCACGCCGTCTTCGAGACATTCGACGGCGGTGGCGCGGCCGTTCGCTACCAACAATTCTCGGGCCTGGGCAGCGGCGGCATCAGCGCCACACCATCGCTGGATGGCGGCGCCACCGCAACCAGGAATAGCGTTGTCACGGTCAGTTTCTCCAACATAGTTGGCGCCCCCGATCAGGTACGCTACCACTGGGATAGCGCGCCGACCGACGCCGACCCTTGGGTGACATTCGCCAACCCGCTCACGGTCCAAGGCCCCAGTGGCGTAACAGACGCGGCCTGCCAGACCCATGTCTTGTATACCCAGGTTCGCAAGGGCACGACTTCCGGCGCCACGAGCCAGGACTCGGAGATCTTCGACACCGGCGTCCAGGCTGATATCAAGGTGCTCAATCCGCATCTAGCCGGATTGCCGCCGTTCTACGGCCTGAGCGTGCGCGATGTCTATGCCGGCTCGGGCAGCAATGGCGCCTCGGATGGCGACCCGGCCTATACACGTGAGCGCTCGTTCTACCTGGGCATCAGCGGCCAGGCCGATTGCAGCAACCTCGACACGTTCCATATCCCCGGCAGCGATAGCGACCCAACGCCGCACTCGATCTCCAACAACGTCTACACGGGTCCAGCGGCATTGCCGCAGGGCAGCACACCAGGCGCTCGGACGATTAGCGTCGAGGTCAGGGATAAGCTGGGCAACCAGAAGACGGCCCAGTTTACGCTGATCTACGATCCCGTCAACACCGACACAACCGGCAACCAGACGAATACTCTCGGCTTGCCGGTGCTCGATGCCAGCGGCAACGCGACCGTCGACGATGCGAAGAACATCATCCGCTCGTTCTCATTCACTGGCATCAGCGTCACCGATAACTTGTACGGCCAGCGCGAGAACCTGCCGGCTGGCAAGCAGTTCTGGGGCGTCTGGATGGCGAACGCCGCATCGGATGTCGGGGCCGACAGCGCTACGCTGAACTGGTACCCGGTGCGCGTCGCTACGCCGAACAGTAATTTTACAGTCAAGTGGAACCTGTTCAGCGGTCTGGGCTTCACTTCGGACCTGCGCAACAAGTCTGGCAACTACTTCGTCTACATACGCTTCCTTGATGGCGCGGGGAATCCGTCACAGAATTCCATCAAGGTACCGGTAACCTTGGCGCCGGGCTATGACATCCCGACTGTGCGCGTGCCTGGACTGTTCCGCTAAGACGAGGCTCGATTCAGCTTTGCGATGTCGGCATTGAGGATCATCGGTTTCATCGTAGGGACACGATATATCGTGTCCCTACGATGAAACCGATGGCAAAGCAATGTTTGGCATCGATGAAACCTTGTCTAGTGGCGGCAGGGTACGAGATCACTCATATGGTACTGCTGTGGAGAGACGCCGCGCTGCGACGTCTCTCCACACTATGTCTGGCGCGAGATGAGCTTGACACGATATCTATGCGGATTGTCTATATTGCCCTCCCGACTAACCTGACCCTGCGTTCAGCCAACGCGATTCAGACCTACACAACCCTGCGCGAGCTGCACGAGCGAGCGCCTGCGACGCTGGCGCTGGTGCCGCGCTGGCCGCGCGAGCCATCGCGCTTCGGCGAGGTCGGGGCACGGCACCTGCTCCGCCCAGCAGTCGGAAAATTGTCGCGGCTGCACCGCTCGACACTGTGGTACTACGCCGAGCGCTCGATCTTCGCGGCCATGACGGCGGCCGTCGTGGTATGGGAGCGGCTGCGGGGCCGGCCGATCGACGTCGTGTATGTTCGCGAGGCGATCTGCGCGGGCTGGTGGGCGGCGGTGTGGGGGCCGTTGCTCAGGCTGCCCGTCATTTTCGAGGCGCACGACCTGGAGAGCTGGAATCCATCGCGCGCCAAGGAGCGCTGGGCCCAGCCGCTGCTGCACCTGCTGGACCGCGCGGCGCTGACACGCAGCCAAGCGGTGGTGTCGCTCACCGAGGATTTCCGGCGGCTGCTGGCGCGCATCGGCTGGCGCGCGCCCGAAGATATCGCGGTGATCGCCGATGCGTTCGACGATCGGCAGATTGCGCCTGGCGATCGCGCGGCGGCCCGCATCCGGCTGGGACTGCCCGAGGACGCCGCGCTGGTGGTCTATAGCGGTATGACATTTGCCTACCGCAGGCTTGACCTGCTGCTGGATGCCTTCGCGTACCTATACGAACGGTTTCCCGCCGCCCGGCTGGTGCTGGTCGGCGGCCGCCCGGACGAGATCGCACAGCTGCGCGCGCACGCCGACACGCTGGGACTGGCTGGCTTGGTAACATGGGCCGGCCAGCTGCCCCAGGAGAAGATTACACCGTACCTCCAGGCCGCCGACGCGCTTGTCATCCCCGATACCGTCACCGACATCACCGCCTCACCACTCAAACTGTTTGAATACCTGGCCGCCGGCCGCGCGGTAGTGCTGCCCGACATTCCCGCGCTTGCCGAGGTGCTGCCGCACGAGATCGGGTACTACTTCCAGCGTGGCAACGCCAACGCGTTAGCTGAGGCGCTCGCAAACGCGCTGAGCGACCCACAGCGGCCCGCACGCGAGCGCGCGGGCTTGCGTGCCGTCGCGCCGCACACCTACGCCGCGCGCGCCGAACGCATCCTGGCGCTGGCCGAAACGGTGGCGCGAAGATATGGTAGTATTGCCGGCGATGACAAGGTGACGGAGTGACAGGGTGACGCCTGCTAACGTGCGAACGTTTAAACGTTTTAACGTTAAAACGTTTCTCAATTCCCAATTCCTACAGCGCGATCGCGGCCAGTTGCTGATCGTAGCACTGTTTCTATTGCTGCTGCCGTTCAGCCTGCCGCGGATCTATGCTACCGATGAGGTGCAGTACTACGCGTATTTGCGCTCGGTCTACTTCGACCACGACCTGGATTTTCGCGATGAGTACGAGCACTTCGCCCAGATCGGCGAGCAGCAGCAGCCGCCCGACCCGGCCGTACGCAACGCGCTGCTGCATATTGACGCGCAGAACCCCAACCCAATCACTGGCAAGCTCCGCAATGTCGCGCCGATCGGCTCGGCGATCATGTGGGCGCCGGGCTTCGTGCTGGCCGATCTGGGCGTGCGGGCGGTAAATGCACTTGGAGCCACGATCGCTGCCGACGGCTACTCGCGACCATATATCTGGTCGGTCTGCTTCATGTCGGCGCTCTACGCGCTCGGCGGGCTGCTGCTGAGCTACCGGCTGGCACGGCGCTTCGTGGACGCCTTCGCCGCGACACTTGCGACGATCGCGATCTGGCTGGCGACTCCGCTGGTGATGTACACGTTCATTCTCATGCCCTGGTCGCACGCCACCGGGTTCTTTCTGTTCGCGCTGTTCTTGACGATCTGGCTCGGGCCAGAGGACCAACGACCAAGGACCAAGGACGACGGATCCACCCACCTATCAGAGTATCCTCTTTCATCTGCGGTCAACAGTGCTGTGTCGCGCGCACCAGCCCGCTGGGCGCTGCTCGGCCTGGTGTGCGGGCTGATGACCATGACCCGCGAGCAGCTAGGGCTGCTGCTGATCATCCCGGCCGCGGAGGCAGCGATCGCCTACATCGGCCTTGCGCGCGCCCGCCGATGGGAAGAGGCACGGCGGCTCTTTGCTGGCCATGCGCTGTTCGCGGCCGTCTTCACCGTGACGCTCGTGCCGCAGTTCGTGACGTATCAGATTCTGAATGGACGGCCACTACCTTCCGCAACCGTCGGCAGCAAGCTGATCTGGTGCAGCCCGCATTTGATCGATACACTGATCGACTATGACCCGCGGCCAAGCGCCTGGTGCTACTTCGACGATCCAATCGCCGCCAAGCTGCAACCCTTCGCGCACGGCGCATTCGTGTGGAGTCCTATTCTTATGCCGGCGCTGCTGGGGCTGGCGCTGCTGGCGCGTGGCCTGGGCGGGCCGGCGCAAGCGGCTGCTAGGCGCGGGGAGACGCGAGGCGCACCGCTACTGGCGGCGCTGCTGCTGCTGGGGTTTCTGGCGCAGACATATATCAACGGCGCATTCGGCACCACCTGGCACCTCGCGCGCTCGTTCGGCTTCCGGCGGCTGATCGAGTGTACGCCGATTTTCGTGCTGGGGCTGGCGATGCCGCTGGACTGGCTGCGCGTGCGGATCGGGCGCTGGGCGCCGCTGCTGATTGCGCTCTTCCTGATCTACTGGAATATCGGCCTGATGGCCCAATGGACCTTCGTGCGGCCGGCGCTGCGCGATGGGCTGATCTGGGACGGCATGTTGCGCGCCCAATTCGTCGAGGTTCCCGGCAAGGCCCTTGGCAAGCTCGACGATGTGATCTTCCACCGCTGTCGCCTGGCGAACAACAAAACCTGCTGACGTTGGAACGTTGAAACGTTTCAACGTTCCAACGTGTCGCGCATCACCACCCGGTTCCCCTCCAGCCGCTCGACCTGGGTCAATGTCACGATCGGGATGCCGCGCGCGGCCAGGCCGGCCCGCCCGTCCTGAAACAGCTTCTCGACAAGGAAGCCCGCCGCCACGGTGGTCGCGCCGGCGTCGGCCACGATCTCGGCTAGCGCCAGTGCAGTCTTGCCATTCGCGAGAAAATCGTCCACCAGCGCCACACGCATCCCGGCCGTCAGGTAGCGCCCCGAGACCGCCAGTTTGGCCTCTCCACCTTTGGTGGGCGAGGGCACGATCCGCGAGAGCGCCGGCGTCTCGACCACCGGGGCGTACTTTTTAGCGTACACCAGTGGCACATTCAGCGCCAGCGCCACCGCGAGCGTCGGCGCGATCCCGCTGGCCTCGGCGGTGAGCAACAGATTCGGCTCGAACGCGCGCAGCCGATCGGCCAGCGCGCAACCCATCGCAGTCATGAACGCCGGCTCGATCCGGTGGTTCAAGAAATGGTCGATCTTCAAGATTCGGCTATCGATAACGGTAGCTTCGTCGAGAATTCGCCGCACCAGCGGCTCAAATGGGGCGTCGATTGCAACGGCGGGCTGCTCTTTCATGATCTCCTCAACAGTTGGCTCGGCCCAATTCCACACACGCGCCGGCATGATACTGGAGAGCCGCCATCCACACAAGTTGTACCAATATTTAACGTCAGCCTAATCGCAGCCTCACCTGGCCGCGCTAATATGACACCAGACGAATCTAATTTGGTGGGTGGGATAGCTCATTCCTACACTAGCCCATCAATGCGACTGACAGGTTGGAGGACACGTCCACAAGGCCAGGGCACCTACACGCTACTTACATCATTTACACGACTTACGCAGTCGGCGTTTGCAGGGAGGTTTGGAGGGACACCCAGAGGGTACCCGGCCCCTCCAAAATGCGGCGATCTCGGGGGCGGTGCAACCGCCCCCGAACCCCCACCACGTAAGTCGTGTCATTTACGCGTCGCGCGAGCGTCATAGCAAAGGAGCATCGCTCATGTCTGAGCAAACCACTAATCGACTTGATTGGCTGCTTAGCCAGATCAACGCCGGCTGGCGGTTGGAAGCGCCGGTGATCGAGCGGCCGGTCTACTACAACGCATCCGGCCAGGTCAGCGCGTTCGAGTTTGTGCTGCGGCACGAGCGCGGCTGCCAGGTGGTCGCCGTCCATGATTGCCCGGAGCTGCGCGCGTTCCTGCGCGACCGCGGCCTGGAGTGTATCGCGATCTAGCGCGCTTTCAGCACAGTGTTGGATGTCGGGTGCCCGGTTCGTAGCGTTGCGAAGCCGGCTACCTGAGGGCTTGCCTGGAATTGCACTAGCCGGCTTTCGCAAGTGTGTCTGGTGTGAGCCGGCGGGCACGCTGCTGGGCGATCAGGCTCAACTCGGCCGCCTTGAAGGCATGCGCCTGGCTCATGGCGTGCTCGGTGCGATTCAGGCAATCCAGAATGAGTTGCCCAAAGAATGGGAAACCGACCTGCCCGCGCAGCTGCAGGCGCTGCTCGCCCGCGTTGTCGACCAGTATCAGCGTATCGCCAACAGGCTCGCGGCCGACATCGGTATACTTGCGCAGCTCGATATAGCCGGCTGTGCCCAGGATCACCGTCCGGCCATCGCCCCAGGTGCTCAAGCCGTCGGGCGTAAGCCAGTCGACGCG
>DATFXE010000520.1:0-9648 GCA_035258585.1 Roseiflexaceae bacterium
TGGCGCTTGCCCGCTCTTGCACCGCCGTGCTACAATAAGCCAGGGTATTCTCAACCCTAAACAACTTTACAGTCCGATGCACGTCGAACGCTGCAAGTGATAGCCCCTATGACCTGTGATCTGCAACCTGCGGCGGCAAATTGTAAATTTAGGATGTATCCATATAGTTATGACCGTACCCAACACGATTACGATCGACGGCCCGGCCGGCGCAGGCAAGAGCACGCTGGGCGAGTTGCTGGCTGGTCGGCTGGGCTATCTCTATTTCGATACCGGCGTGATGTACCGCGCGCTGACATGGGCCGCGCTCAAACATAGCGTCGACCCCGGCAACGAGCTGGCGACCGCGGCGCTGGCGCGAGATCTTGATATCGACATCGAGCCGCCGGCCGTCGCCGATGGCCGGCAGTATACGGTTAGAGTGGATGGCCAGGATGTGACATGGGATCTGCGCCGGCCAGAGGTTGATCGGCAGGTTTCGCGCGCGGCGCGGATCCCGGCGGTGCGCGAGATCTTGCGCAGCCGTCAGCGAGCGATCGGTATGCGCGGCCACGTCGTGATGGTTGGGCGTGATATTGGCACGATCGTGCTGCCAGAGGCCAGGCTGAAGATCTACTTGCAAGCATCGCAGCGCGCCAGGGCCATGCGCCGCGCCGCCGAGCTGCGTGCCCGTGGCTATGAGGTCGATCTGGCCGAGATCGAGGCCGATCTGGCCCAGCGCGACGCGCTCGACCAGCATGTCATGGCGCCCGCGCCCGACGCCCTGCTACTGAGCAATGAAACGCTCTCGCCCTCGGAAGAGGTCGATCTGATTCTGGCACGTCTGGCCCAGCTGTAGGTGAGACCATGTCGCACCGCGAACGAATCGCCTACGCCACCGTGCGAGCGCTGCTTCGGGTGGCGCTGCTGCTGCTCACGCGGGCGAGCGTGCGCGGGCGCGAACATCTGCCGCGCTTGGGCGCCGGGATCGTGGTGAGCAATCAGATCGCTGGCGTCGACCCGGCGGTGCTGGTGGCGGTGCTGCCGCGCCCGATCGCGCCGATGTCGAAGGTCGAGAACGCGCGCGGTGTTCTTTGGAGCGAGGATGTCTTGAATCATCTCGAGTGGATAAAAGATTCACTGGTCAGGGAGGGATTTCATGTTGGGCATCCTGAAGCCAAACATCGAACTCGAACTCGATGAGGGCGAGCGGATCATCTACTACACGCGCCGCCACTGGGTGCTCCTTGTCATTCGGGTCGCCATACCGCTGGCGATCGCCACCTTATCGCTGGCGCTAGCGTTCTATCGCGCGATCGGCGGGGTCTTCTTCGCGCTGGATGTCGCGCCGCAGGGACGGCTCGTCGATCCTTCGAATATCATCTTCCTGCTCCTGATTGGCGCGATCCTATTCTGGTGGATCAGCCGAAACAGGAAGAAAAAAACCGGCGCCGATCTCTTCGTCAATGCGCTGGTCGTCTTTGGCGTGCTTGTTCTGGGCTTTGTGGTCTACTTCCGCTACCAGGGCGGTCGCGTATTCTCGGTCGATCCAACCCAGGCCGGCGGCGGCGATATCATCACCAGCGTGCTGTTTCTGGGCGGCCTGCTTGCGTTGGGCCTCAGTATCTACACTCTGCTGGACTGGGCCAACGACTTTTTGATCCTGACAAATATACGCGTCGTCTATGACGACACGCAGCTGCTGGTGCGCCACGTCCAGCAGGATATCCTGATCGACAACATCCAGCAGGTCAATTTGAGCGCCGAGAGCTACCTCGCCTACTTCCTGGGCTACCTGGCGCTCTGGCGCGACCAGTTTTTGCACTTTCTCGGGCTGCGGTCGGGCCCGCCGCTCGACAAAGTCAACGTGGCCTATGGCAAACTGGTGATCGGCTCGCTGAGCGCGCGCAGGCTAGTGTTCGACTGGGCCAACAAGCCCGTCGATATGCAGGCTAAGATCAATGCCGAGCTGGGCCAGCTGCGCAGGCGCCAGGCGCCCGAGCTGCTGCGCCAGATCATCGAGGATCAGATCTACGAGAACAAGCGCCCGCCCGCGCCCAAGCCGACCATCTTTGTCGAAGAGCGTGCGGGGCCTATCCCGTGGATCTTCCATTCGAACCCTGAGATCCAAGGGGATCAGGTCACATGGCGGCCGTACTGGATCTTCCTGGCGCTGGCCATGTTTCCGGCCATCGCCGTCCTGGCCCTTGCGACGGTGCTGCTGAGCCTGGCCTCGCGAGTTGGCATTATGAGCGGCGGGGTGGCCTTCGCGATCTGGCTGCCGATCGCGCTTGTATGCATCGGGCGAATCATCTGGGTGCGCGAGGAGCACGAGAACGATAAGTATATTCTGCAGCTTGAGCGGATCATCGACGTCGACAAGAAGCCGTTCGGCCCCGAGAGCAGCCGCGTCGCGCCGCTGGGCAACATCCAGGATATCTCGTTCGATCAGAGCTTTGTCGAGAGCATCCTGGGCTATGGCGATGTCTCGGTCCTGACCGGTGGCGCAGGCGGCAAGTTCACATTCTTGCACGTGCCGGACCCACGCGGCGTCCAGGCGACGATCAACGATTATCTGACCGATTTCAAGAAGCGCGAGCGGGAGCGCGCACAGCAGGCAACCCTTGATATCCTCAAGCAGTATCACGCGCTGCAGAAAGATCATGGCGAGTTGCACGACGATGCTGAGCTGGCTGCGCTGGTGAACAGTCAGGTCAGCGATTTATTTGAGCGCGAGCTTCCCACCCAACTCCAGCGTGAGATCGCTAGCCAGGTGTCGCAGGAAGTTGGGCGCCGGGTGGTGACGCCCTTGCGCCGAGAGCTTGTACGTAGTGGGCTCGTCCGTCGCACCGGGCTCTTCCGACGGCGCCGTTCACGATAGAGGATGCCATGCGCCGAGGCCAGTGGACTTCGCTGCTCTATCTGCTGTTCGCCTTGGCGATCGCCGTGCGGGCGAGTGTGCCGGCGCGCGTGGCGGCTCAGGATCAAACGCCGATAACGCTAGATGTGCGTGCCGGCTATGAGGGCGCCTACCGGCTCGGAGAATGGTTCCCTATTGGCATCAACATCGGCAACGACGGCCCCGACTTGCGCTGCGTGCTGGAGTGGAGCTTCCCCGGGCAGCCGGGCGAGCAGATCTTCCGCCAGGCGGTCGATCTGCCACGCGGCTCGCGCAAACATGTCATGATCGAAGTTTTCGCACGCAGTTTCGCGCGCAACGGCCGGCTGCGCGTGCTCGACGGCGAGAACCCGCTCGTGGCGCAGGATATCAGCCTGGATTCGGCCGATGAAGGCGTATTTCTGGCCGGCGTCATCAGCAGCGACCCCGCCCTGCTCAACAGCCTCAACTCGCTCCAGATCCCCGGCTTTACCAGCACGCTGGTGCGGCATCTAGGTGCCGGCGATCTGCCGGAACATACCGCGCTGCTGCGCGGCCTCAATGCGCTATTCCTGCACGATCTCGATAGCTCCATGCTCAGCCCGGCCCAACGCGACGCCCTCAGACTGTGGGTCAGCCTCGGCGGGCAGCTGTTTGTCAGCGGCGGGGTCGGCGGGCAGAAGGCGGCGGCCGGCGTGGCCGATCTGCTGCCTGTGCAGGTTGGCGGCTCGCTCGCTCAGGGCGATCTCACCCCGTTGGCGGGGTTGGCCGGCGCTGGTGCGCTTCCCAACCCGGCCGCGCCGCTGTTACAGGTCCAGCTACGCGCCAATGCCGAGCAGCTTCCGCCAGGGTCCGCGCTGTTGTCGCGTTGGCGCTACGGCTCGGGGCTGGTCATCTTCAGCGCGTTCGATTTCGCCGCCTTACGCGGCTGGACCGGCGAGGGCGAGCTGTGGGGCAAGCTGCTGGAGCGGCAGTCGGTCCTCACGCCCGGATATGGCGCGCGCCTCAGCCAGACCAGCCTGCTGGAGCGCGGCGTGCTGCGCCTGCCATCGCTCAACCTGCCATCCTCCGGGGTAGTTTTGGCCTTTCTGCTGGCGTATGTGCTGGCGATCGGCCCCGTCAACTATCTGGTGCTGCGGCGGCTGCGTCGGCTCGAATGGGCCTGGCTGAGCGTCCCGCTCGTGGTGCTGGTGTTCGCCTGCGGCCTGTACGCGGTTGGCGTGGGCCTGCGCGGCGGGCAATCGCAGATCAACCAGGCCGCGATCGTTCAGGGCGCCGAAGGTCAGACGCGCGCTTTCGCCACCGGCTTCATCGGCCTGTTCTCGCCGCGGCGTGCCTCCTATACCGTTGGTTTCCCGGCCCAGACGCTGGTCGGCGGGTCGCCCGGCCGTTTCACGCCCAACGAGCAGTTCGACGCCGTGGTCGCCGATGAGAGTGGCGCACGTTCCATCCGCGTGCTGGCGGACGTCGTCTCTGTCACGACGTTTGTGGCAGAGCAGATGATCGACCTGCCAATCAGCGTCCAGAGTAGCCTGACCAGCGACGGCTCTGGTGTGCGTGGCGAACTCCGTAACACCGGCACCAGCGCCCTGGATGACGTGCTGCTCGTCCGTGGCAATTCGTTCGCGCGGCTTGGCACACTCGCCCCTGGCGCGAGCCAGCAAGTGTCCGCAAGTAGCTTACAGCAGGGCTTCCCTTCTTCGGTGGGCTTAGCCGACTCGGGGTCGTTCGACCGCCAGGAGATCTTGCGTGTGCTGTTCGATCGTGATGCCATCCGCTTGCGTAATCCTGGCGTGTCGGGCGGCCTCAGCGATGAGCAGGGCGTGTATCTGCTGGGCTGGGCCAACCGCCCCACCATGAGCGCGACGATCGATGGCCAGGATGCGCCGCAAACCGGGCTGACGCTGTATGTGATCCGCCTCAAGTAGCTAGCAAAAGCTTGCGTGGCCTGCTCTCTAATCTCCTAGCTCCCAGCACTTTGGTTTCTTATTTCTTGACGAGACCTACTGATCTCTGTACAAACAACTTAGGAGTTACGCGGTTGGGAGGTTTGGAGGGCAAAGCCCTCCAAAGAACCCCTTTCTTTTTCTACCCACCTGTGGCGGCTTTGCCGCCACAGGTGGGTAGAAAAAGAAGGCTCTCGGGGGCTTGCGGCCCCCGCGCCCCCCACTAAAACGCCAACTGCGTAAGTCCTACAACTAATACCTTCGCTGGGGAGGTGTGGAGGGGCCCGACTACCCTCTGGGTGCCCCCTCCAAACCCCACCAAAAGATAAGCAACCAATGCAGAGATCAGTAACGCTCTTGGCATCTTGGTGCCTTGGTGGTAAAACGCTACTGGATGCAGCGTGATGGCCGAAGTATCGCTTACTACACAGGTGCGTGCCTACATTGCCGCGCGCCAAATGGTCGTCCCGGGCGCGCCGGTGCTGGTCGCAGTGTCGGGCGGGCCGGATTCGCTCTGTCTGCTGCATGTGCTGCTGCAGCTGCGTGAGGAGCTAGGCGTCAGCCTGCATGTTGCGCACCTGGATCACATGATTCGCGGCCGTGATTCGGCCGACGAGGCCGCATTCGTCGCCAGCCTGGCGCGGGAATGGGGCCAGCCGTGCGTGCTCGAGGCCGTGGATGTGCCGGCCCTGGCGCGTGCAGAGCGGGCCAACCTGCATGCCGCCGCGCGCGCCGCACGCTATGCCTTCCTGGCACGCGTGGCCCAGGCCATCGGCGCGCAGGCTGTGGCCGTGGCGCACCACGCCGGCGATCAAGCCGAGACCGTGCTGCTGCACTTGCTGCGCGGCGCCGGGCCGGAGGGGCTGAGCGGGATGCGACCGCTGACATCTTGGGAAGAGTGGGGGCTGGACAAGGAGACAAGGAGACCCGGAGACAAGGAGAATAACACAATCTCCCCATCTCCCGGTCTCTATATCTCCCCATCACTTATTCGTCCGCTCCTTACCACCACCCGCGATGCGATCGAGCGCTACTGTGCCGAGCATAGCCTGGAACCGCGGCGCGATCCCAGTAATTTCGATCGCAGCGCGACCCGTAACCGAATTCGCCACGATTTGCTGCCGCAGCTCATGGAGTATAATCCGCATATCGTCGCGGCACTGGGCCGTACCGCCGATATCTGCGCCGAAGAGCACGCGTTCGTGCTCGTGGCGCTGGACGCGGCCTGGCCGCGGCTGGCCCACGAGCGAGATGGCGCGATCGACGTTGATGGCGCGGCCTGGCGGGCGCTGCCGATCGCGCTTCAGCGCGCCGCCATCCGGCGCGCGCACGCCCGTTTGTGCTCCGGCGCTGCCACGCTCGGGCTGGAGCATGTGGAGCAGGCGCGCTGGCTGATCGAGCGCGGAGTTGGCGGGCGCGGCGAGCTGCCGGGCGGCATCATGCTGACGGTTGGCTATGATAGCGCGTGGACGCTGGGGGCTGCGCCCGAGGAGCATGGGCCGCAGCTGCTGGGTGACGAACTGCCGCTGCCGCGCCAGGGGTCGGCCGCGCTCGGCGATAGCTGGGTGATTGAGGTGTCGTATGCGCCGCCGCCGGCCCCGCAGCCGGCCGATATCTGGGAAGTGTATCTCGATGCTGCGCTCGTCGAGTGGCCGCTCGTGGCGCGCCGCCGCCGGCCCGGCGATCGACTGCGGCCGGCTGGCGGGCGCGGCAGTCGGCGACTGCAAGACCTGTTTGTGGATGCACGTGTGCCGCGGGCATTGCGCGACGCGTGGCCGGTCATCGCCACACTAGCGGCGATCGTCTGGGTGCCGGGCTTGCGCGCAGCCGCTGGCTATGTGGCGACGCCCAAGAGCCAAGACATCATCAAGATCCGAATGCAGCGAAATACGTAATATTAGTATGGGACTTGTCACGGAAAAGCTCATCATCTCTCAAGTGACACGACTTACGCAGTCGGCATTTGCAGGGAGGTTTGGAGGGACCGGGTACCCTCTGGGTGTCCCTCCAACATCGCCTCTTTTTGGCCGGTCTCGGCCACATGCGTGGCCGAGACCGGCCAAAAGGGGAGATCTCGGGGGCGGTGCAACCGCCCCCCAACCCCCACCGCGTAAGTCGTGTCAAGTGAGTAGTGCGTATCACTCAACTACGTACTACTCACTATGGACTATACTATCGTGATCTGGGATGATGAAAACCGGCGAGTCCCTCTATGGAGCAAACATTCAATGGATAGCGATATCGACAAAATTCTGCTGACTTCTGAGCAGATCCAGACACGTATTATGGAGCTGGGCGAGCAGATCGTGCGAGATTACAAACCGCTGGGCGACCTGCTGCTGGTGGGGGTGCTGAAGGGCTGCGTCATGTTCATGGTCGATTTGGCACGCGCGATACCGTTTCCGCTGGCGCTCGATTTCATCGCTACGTCCAGCTACGGCCAGAGCACTGAGTCGAGTGGGGTGGTACGACTGCTAAAGGATCTGGATACCGATATTGCCGGCCGGCACGTGCTGATCGTCGAGGATATCATCGACAGCGGTCTGACTCTGGAATACCTGCGCAGCCAGCTGCTGCGGCGCAACCCGGCCAGTTTGCGGATCTGCGCGCTGCTGAACAAGCCCGAGCGGCGGGTGGCCGATGTGCCGGTGGACTACCTCGGCTTCGATATCCCGAATGAGTTCGTCGTCGGCTATGGGCTGGATTATGGCGATCGCTATCGCAATCTGCCATATATCGGCGTGCTGAAGCAGGAGATCTATTCCGAGTAGTCACTTAGTAATTGCCCATTGGGGAGGTGCGGAGGGGCCGCAGGCCCCGCACCTCCCCAACGGTGGCTCATATGGGTAGGTAAGGAAGGGCGCAGCCCTTCCTGATGCCTTTGCTGGTCGTCGTACTGGCGGCCTTGCCGCCAGTACGACGACCAGCAAAACTGATCTGGGGGCGGCAATGCCGCCCCCAGATCCCCATGGCCTCGTCTGTATAATATCGAAGAAAATATTAGCGACGCATTAGAAATTGCAAAAGAGCCCCAAGGTTGTCGACGATCTGTGATCTCGTTACCTTGTCGTGGGGGGGGCCGTTTGATATAATGGCCGCATTACAAATGACAACATCCTAACTCCACATCTTTGCTTTTAATCGTTTATGCCTTCTAGTGAGGAGCCTGGCTCCTGAAGAGGGGAGCGTCACACGACTATGGGTGATAACCGTTGGCTGAAGAATAGCTTTGTCTACCTGATTATTCTGGTGGCAGCGCTGGCGCTATTCTTTAATTATTTTAACAACCAGCAGAGCGCGCCGGATGAGAAGGGCATCACCGAGGTAATCGCGCTGGCAAAGGCCGGTGATGTCGCCACCATCGAGGCTCAGTCGGGGAACAACGATATCTTTGTTACCCTCAAGGATAACCCCAAGCAGAAGGTTCGCTCCCGGCTCGAGGCGAACGACTCGATCACCGACCTGCTGATCAAGGCCGGGGTCGAGCCAAAAACAGTTACCGTCAAAGTCCAGCCCGCGCCGGCGTGGGGCGGCTTGCTGAATATCTTCACGATCCTGCTCCCTGTCCTCTTGATGATCGGTTTCTTCATCTTCTTCATGCGCCAGGCGCAAGGCTCGAACAACCAGGCGCTGTCGTTCGGCAAGAGCCGGGCGCGGATGTTCTCCGGCGATAAGCCGACGATCACCTTCGCCGATGTGGCCGGGCAGGAAGAGGCCAAGCAAGACCTGACCGAGGTGGTCGAATTTCTGAAGTTCCCCGATAAGTTCGCCGCGTTGGGTGCGCGCATTCCGCGTGGCGTGCTGATGGTCGGCCCGCCCGGAACCGGCAAGACGCTGCTCTCGCGCGCGGTCGCGGGTGAGGCCGGCGTGCCGTTCTTCTCGATCTCCGGCTCCGAGTTCGTCGAGATGTTCGTGGGTGTGGGCGCCTCGCGCGTGCGTGACCTGTTCGACCAGGCCAAGCGCAACGCCCCTTGTATCGTGTTCATCGACGAGATCGACGCGGTCGGTCGCCAGCGCGGCGCCGGCCTGGGCGGCTCGCACGACGAGCGCGAGCAGACGCTCAACCAGATCCTGGTCGAGATGGATGGCTTCGACACCAACACCAATGTGATCGTGATTGCGGCGACCAACCGCCCCGACGTGCTCGACCCGGCGCTGATCCGGCCGGGCCGCTTCGACCGCCAGGTCATCCTCGACGCGCCGGACGTCAAGGGCCGCGTCGCGGTGCTCAAGGTCCACACCAAGGGCAAGCCGCTCTCCGATGATATCAACCTCGACGTGATCGCGCGCCAGACGCCCGGCTTCTCGGGCGCCGACCTGGCCAACGCCGTCAACGAGGCGGCGATCCTCGCCGCGCGGCGCTCGAAGAAGAAGATCGGCATGTCCGAGCTTCAGGACGCGATCGAGCGCGTGGCGATGGGCGGGCCCGAGCGGCGCAGCCGAGTCATGACCGAGCGCGAGAAGCTGATCACCGCCTACCACGAAGCCGGCCACGCGATCGTCGGCGCCGGGATGCCAAAAGCCGACGGCGTGCAGAAGGTCACGATCATCCCGCGCGGTCGCGCCGGCGGCTACACACTGTTCCTGCCGGACGAGGATCGCAACTATATGAGCGTGTCGCAGTTCGAGGCCCAGCTCGCCGTCGCGCTGGGCGGCCGGGTGGCCGAAGAGATTGTCTTCGGCGACGTGACCACCGGCGCGTCGAGCGACATCACCACCGTCACACGGATCGCCCGCGCAATGGTGACTCGCTACGGTATGAGCCCGAAGCTGGGCCCGATCGCCTTTGGCGAGAAGGACGAGCTGATCTTCCTCGGCCGCGAGATCAGCGAGCAGCGCAACTAC
>DATFXE010000521.1:0-8583 GCA_035258585.1 Roseiflexaceae bacterium
GCTGAAGGAGTGAATGGGTGAAAGCCGGCGCAGGAACTCCGCTCACCCGCTCACCCGCTCATTAGCATATGCTCGATCGACGCACGACTTTCTGGGTGCTCTACGTGCCACCGCTGTTGTGGTTGGGCGCCTTCTTTCTGATCCCTTTGGCGCTGATGGCGGCGTTCAGCTTCCGCGCGGACATGAGCGGCGAAGTGCTGCAAATCTGGGCGCCCACGCTGAAGCAATACAGCAGCTTGTTCGACATCGGCAGCTATTGGCGGCTGTTGGGCATCTCGGCGCTGATAGCGCTGGTGGTCGCGGCAAGTGCCACTCTCCTGGCTTACCCGATCGCCTACTTCCTGGCCTTTCGAGCCGGGGCCAGGGCGGGCTTGTACCTGGTTTTGCTGCTGGTGCCATTTTGGACCAGCTATCTGCTGCGTGTCATGGCCTGGAAGATCATGCTTGGCTCGAACGGTGTGATCAACTCATTTCTGCTCTACACCGGCCTGATCGATGAGCCTCTAACAATACTGCTCTACAATCGCTACGCCGTGGTGATCACACTGATCTATGTCTGGGTGCCTTTCGTGGCACTGCCGATCCTGGCCGCGCTCCAGCGGATCGATCGCTCGCTGTTCGAGGCCGCCGCCGATCTCGGCGCACCACCGTTTCACGTCTTCCGACGCGTGACACTGCCGCTTAGCTTGCCGGGCATTGTTGCCGCATTCCTCATGGTGTTCATCCCGACTGTCGGCGAGTACGTCACGCCGTTGCTGGTGGGCGGCAGCCAGGGCAGTATGTATGGCAATATTATCCAGGATTTCTTCACCAAGGCCGCCAACTGGCCACTCGGCTCGGCGCTCGCGATGATCATGCTGGTCGGGACGTTGGCGCTCGTGGCTGTGGCGATGCGCTTCGTAGATTTGCGGCGGGTAGTCGAATGAGCGCTCCAGATTGGCCCTCGCTCTCGCGCGATACCGCCGGAGCGCAGCAACTGGCCGGCACGCCCCGGCGGGTGCGGCGGACACCGTCGCTGCTTGCCGTCATCTACTTCGGCCTGCTCGTGCTGCTGTATCTACCGCTAGCCATCCTGTTCCTGTTCTCGGTCAATGCCAATACGTCGCTCTCGTTTCCGTTGCAGGGGCTGACTCTGGGCTGGTATGCCAAGCTCTTTGAGTCCGAGGCGGTCCTGCGCGCGGCGCGTAACAGCCTGGCGGTAGCGGCTGGCAGTAGCGTTGTGGCGACTGCGTTGGGAACGATGGTCGCGCTGCTGGCGATGCGCTACCAGTTTCGTGGCAAGCGCTTGCTGATCGTTCTGGCGATACTGCCGCTGATCGTGCCATTCATCGTGCTTGGAGTCGCGCTGCTGCTGCTCTTTTCGGCGCTCCATATCGGCCGGTCACTCTGGACAGTCGGTATCGCACACACAGTCGTCGCGCTGCCCTATACCCTGCTGATCGTCGTCGCGCGGCTCGCCGGATTCGATACCTCGCTCGAAGAGGCGGCGATGGATCTGGGCGCCGATTACCCGACAGCGTTGCGCCGGATCGTGTTGCCAATCATCGCTCCGGCCATGCTGTCGGCGTGGCTGGTCGCTTTCACCGTATCATTCGACGAATTCGCACTGGCGCTGTTCCTCGCCGGCGCCGAGCCAACCTTCCCGGTGTACCTGTTCAGCCAGTTGCGCTTTGCCAACCGCCTGCCGGTGATGATCGCAATGGCGGTGCTGCTCATGCTCGGCACGCTGGTGCTTGTTCTGATCGCGGAGCGAGTTCGGCGGGTCGAGTCATACTGAGACTGCTTCGACACGCTTGGATGCCGCCAGATCACGCAGTGCGATCTGCCCCATCGACCCCGCGCCGCCAACAACGACGATACGCATAGCCCATCCTCCTCGCACATCCACGTAGATATATTGTCGCGTATATACAGGAGCAATACTCGCTGCGTTGTAGCCGAGCGCCGGCTTGCTGACAAACGCCCCCGAAGTGATACAATGACGTAAGATCGAACAATAGGGAGCTGCCATGCTCAAGCTCTATAACACGCTCACGCGCCGAGTCGAGCCGTTCACCCCGATCGAGCCAGGGATCGTGAAGCTGTACAGTTGCGGTCCGACAGTCTATCGCTACATTCATATCGGCAACCTGCGCACCTTTCTGATGGCCGACTGGCTGCGCCGCACGCTATCGTACCAGGGCCTGGAGGTACGCCACGTCAAGAATATCACCGACGTTGGGCATATGCGAGTTGAGATGCTCGACCGCGGCGAGGACAAGCTGATCGCCCAGGCGCGCAAGGAGGGCAAGACGTCGGCCGAGATCGCGGCGTTCTACACGGAGGCTTTTTTCGAGGATGAGCGGCGGCTGAACATTCTGCCGGCGCATGTCTTCCCAAGAGCCACCGAGCATATCCCCGAGATGATCGCGATCGCAGCCGCGCTCGAACGTAAAGGGCTGGCCTACGCGGCTGGCGGCAACGTGTTCTTCGACGTGCGCCGCTTCCCACAGTACGGCAAGCTTTCCGGCAACCAGCTGGCCGGGATGCTCCAGGGGGTGCGCGATATAGCCGACGCCAACCGGCGTAACCCCGAGGATTTTCCGCTCTGGAAGCTGGCCGAGCCGGGCCGCGAGATGGCCTGGGAGAGCCCTTGGGGGCGCGGCTTTCCGGGCTGGCATATCGAGTGCAGCGCGATGGCGATCAAACACCTTGGCGAGCATTTCGATATTCATACCGGCGGCGTCGACAATATCTTCCCGCATCACGAGGACGAGATCGCCCAGAGCGAGGGCTACACCGGGCGCACCTTCGTCAACTACTGGCTCCACGCCCAGCACCTACTGGCCGACGGCCTGAAGATGGCCAAGTCCACCGGCAATGCCTACACCCGCGCCGATGTCGAGGCGCGCGGCTTCGAACCGCTGGCGCTGCGCTACCTGTTCGCTACGGTTCACTATCGCAGCCGGCTCAACTTTACCTTTTCGGCGCTGCGGGCCGCCCAGACGGCGCTCAATCGGCTGCGCGCCCAGGCCCTGCGGCTTGCAAGGCGACGAGACGATGAGGCGACGAGGCCAGGGAGCGACGGGCGACCGACCAGCGATACCCGACACCCCACACCCGACACCCCGCACCCGACACCGGACGACTGGCGCGAGCGATTCGTCGAGGCGCTTGAGGACGATCTGAACCTTCCGCGCGCGGTCGGCGTCATCTGGGATCTGCTGCGCCGCGATCGGGCCACGCCTGATGGGCGCAAGCTGGAGCTACTGCTGGAGTTCGATCGGGTGCTCGGGATTGGTCTGGCCGACTTCATTGCAGATTGTAAATTGCAAATTGCAGATTTGAAGGACGTTCAATCTGCAATCTGCAATCTGCAATCTGCAATCTCCGAGCTGCCTGAGCAGATCGCGAGTCTCGTAACCGAGCGCGAATTGCTTAGAGGCGAGCGGCGCTACGCCGAGGCCGACGCGCTACGCGAACGGATCCGCGCAGCCGGCTACAGCCTGCGCGATACGCGCGGCGGGCCGCTGGCTCTGCAGCGCGCACCGGAGGAGGAGTTCGGCAGCATCTCGCGCCCGGCCGATGTGGCGGATATGTCGGCCCAGCCGGATCTGTACGAGTTCTCGATCAATCTGCTGGCCCATAATAGCTACGCCGACCTGCGGCGCTGCGTCGATAGCATCGCGCGCCACCGCCACGGCCGCCAGATCGAGATCGTGATTGTAGACAATGGCTCGACCGATGAGACGCCGGCCGAATTACAAACGCTGGCCCGCGACGGCCTGCGCGACCCCAGCGGTGTGCCGATTCCTATTCGCGTGCTGTTCGCCGATCACGATATGGGCTTCGCTGCGGGCCGCAACGCGACGATGCGCGCTAGCCGCAGCCACTATGTGGTGCTGCTGGACACTTCCATCGAAGTGTGTGATGATATCTGGACGCCGCTCGCGCAGGCACTTGCCGACGAGCAGGTCGGCCTGGTCGGGCCGTACGGCCTAAACACCGACGATCTGAAGGAGTTTTACGAGAGCGATGGGCCGGAGGTCGACGCGATCGAAGGCTACCTGATGGCATTCCGCCGCGCGCAGCTGCGGGAGATCGGCCCATTCGAGGAGAAGTTCCGCTTCTACCGGTTACTTGACGTCTACGAGAGCTTTATGTTCAAAACTTCCGGCTACCGCGTGCTGGCGCTGCCCGATTTGGTGCACCTGATCGAGCAACACCCGCACCTGGAGTGGTACAGCCTGACCGAGGAGGAGCGCGCCACAAAGAGCAAGAAGAACTTCGACATCTACAAGCGCCGCTGGCATCACGGCCAGAGCCTGCTGGTGATGAACTTTGTGCCTGGGGATCGCTGGTTCGGCCACGATCATGCGCGCCACGTCGGTGGGCGCCACACCCATCCGCCCGAGCAGCTGCCGCCGCCCGGCACGCCGCACAGCCATAGGCACCAGCACTGGCCCGACCACGACCACGAGCATACGCATTATCATGGGTGATGGGTGCCGGGTGTCGGATAGCTCGTCATCCGTCACTCGTCACCTTGTCACCTTGTCACCTTATCATAGCAGGAGGATAACGAAGCATGTCACCCCAGGGCATCAGCCAGGAGCAGATCCAGGGCTTTCAGGAAGCCTTCGAGCGCGACTCGCGTAACCGCCTGGCGCGCAACGCCGTCACCAAGAACCCGATCCAGTCGGTCGCGCTCAACCGCCAGGTCGTGGTCGGCGCCAACCACACCTTTTCGCACATGCTCAAGAGCAACGAGTCGACCATGCAGAGCCGCAGCGGCCGCTGCTGGCTGTTTGCTGGCCTGAACCTGTTCCGGGTCGAGGCGATGAAGCGGCTGAACGTCGAAAAATTCGAGCTGTCGCAGAGCTATTTGATGTTCTGGGATAAGCTGGAGAAAGCTAATTATTTTCTGGAGACCATTTTGGGCACGCTGGACGAGCCGGTCGACGGCCGATTGCTGATGTTCTTGCTTCAGCAGCCGCTCCAGGATGGCGGCCAGTGGGATATGTTCGTCAATCTGGTCGAGAAGTATGGCGTCGTGCCCAAGTCGGCGATGCCGGAGGCTGAGAGCAGCGGCAACAGCGGCGCTATGACCAGCCGGATGACCACGCTGCTGCGCGAGGACGCCGCCGAGCTGCGTCGCATGCACGCGGCCGGCGCAAGCGCCGCCGCTCTGCGCGATCGCAAACACATCCTCCTGGGCGATTTCTACCGCATGCTGTGCATCCACCTTGGCGAGCCGCCGCAGACATTCGCCTGGCAGTGGCGCGACAAGGATAACGTATTTCACCGCGACGGCGAGCTGACGCCGGCCGAGTTCTACAAGCGCTATGTGCAATATGATCTCGGCTCGCTGGCCTGCCTGATCCACTGCCCGACCGACGACAAGCCGCTGAATCGGCTCTACACCATCCAGCACCTCGGCAATGTCGTCGAAGGCCATATCGTGCGCTACCTGAATGTCGACTTGCCGGTCTTCAAGCAGGCCGCCGTCGACATGTTGCTGAACGATCAGCCAGTCTGGTTTGGCTGCGATGTCGGCCAGATGCTCGAGCGCGAGCTGGGCATCCTCGACCTGGACCTGTATGATTACAGCGGCGTCTACGGCGTCGAGTTCAAGGCCGACAAGGCCGAGCAGGTCCAGTACGGCCATAGCCTGATGACCCACGCCATGGTTTTCACCGGCGTCGACCTGGATGACGCCGGCCGGCCGCTGAAGTGGCGGGTCGAGAACAGCTGGGGCGACAAGATCGGCGATAAGGGCTTCCTGGTGATGAGCGACGGCTGGTTCGACCGCTACATGTACGAGGTTGTGGTCGACAAGCGCTTCATCCCACCAGAGCTGCTGGCCATCCTGGAGACCGACCCGACCGTGCTGCCGCCGTGGGATCCGATGGGCGCGCTGGCCGCCGCTGGTGTCGTACACCCATAAGCGTCACCCATGTGACAAGATGACAAGATGACAAGATGACGGCATCGCCAGTTGTCATCTTGTCATCTTGTCATCTTGTCAAGGATAATGAAGACAATGACAAACCCGCAAAGAATCCAGCCTGGCGCGCTGGCCCTGGTGGGCTCGGGCGAATACCTGCCGCAGATGGAGCAGACCGATCGTTTCTTGTTGGACACGCTAGGCGGGCCGGCTGGGGCGCGGGTGGTGGTGATCCCGACGGCCAGCGCGCTGGAGCTGGGCATGCCCGAGCGCTGGAACAGTATGGGCGTGGAGCACTTTCGCGTCCTGGGCGCCGAGGTCGCGCCAGTGCTGCTGCTGACGCGCGACGACGCGCAGGATGAGCGCATCCTGGCGGATCTGCGCGGGGCCGACCTGTACTATTTCTCGGGTGGCAACCCCGAGCATGTGATCGAGACGCTGCGCGGCACACCGGCCTGGCAGATCATCAGCGATGGCTATGCGGCCGGCGCCGTGCTGGCCGGCTGCAGCGCGGGCGCGATGATGCTCGGCAGCTACACGCTGAGCGTGCGATCGGTCATGCGCGGCCAGCCGCCGCAATGGCTGCCGGCCCTCGGCATCGCGCCTGGCATCGTGGTGATGCCGCACTTCGATCGGGTGGCCGATTTCGCCGGCCAGGAGGTGTTCCGCTCAATTCTGAACTCGGCCCCAGCTGGAGCGACGCTCATAGGCGTCGACGAGGATACCGCGCTGGTCCACCTGCCGGCCGAGCGGCGCTGGCGCGTGATGGGACGGCAGACGGTCTCGGTGTTCGACGGCCAGGGCGGCCGGGCGATCTACAGAGTTGGGGATATAGTGCCGCTGTAACGGTACTTTAACTTCTTTTTGTTGTCTTTTTTCGCTCGAAGAGCGAAAAAAGACAACAAAAATGATGAGATGTATCTTTGGGAGCACATTGGGACGCTCCAAAGCCATTCATTTTAGAAAGTGCTATAATATGGCCCGCTGTGCGATTGCCACCGCACCCAGGCGGTCAATCGCCGCGTTATACATGGTAGATAGGCCATGGTGGCCAGCCGCTTGGGGTGTCGATGTGCTGGCCGGGCTCTGCCCACCGGCAAGCGGCACCCTTTGGTACGTCGTTCACATGCGTTTGGAGTTAGGAAATGAGCATTATCGAAACCCAGACCGGCTCGCCCAGCGCGAGCATGCTCGATCGCCCGCCGATCGTCAACGACTTCGCGATCGTGGCGGCCACGGTGAATGGCTCGGGGAGCCAGACCGCCAATAATACCCTCATTCGCGCGATCTTCAAAATGGGCATCCCTGTCAGCGGCAAGAACTTATTTCCCTCGAATATAGCTGGCCTGCCGACTTGGTATACCATCCGTGTCAGCAAGTATGGCTACACCGCCCGGCGCGAGGGCACCGAGATCCTGGTCGCGTTCAACGCCAAAACGGCCGACGAGGATCTGGCCGCGCTGCCCGAGGGCGGCGTCGTAATCTACAACGACGAGATCAAGTTCACGAAGCGCCGCGACGACGTGAGCTACTACCCCATTCCGGTCAAAGAGTTCCTCAAGCAGGTAGCCCCGCCGCCCAAGCTCAAGGACTACGTCGCCAATATGGCTTATGTCGGCGCGCTGATCGAGCTGCTCGGCATCGAGATGGATGAGATCGTCGCCGCGCTGAACTATCACTTCAAGGGCAAGGCCTCGGCGGTCAAGCTGAACCTGAGTATGGTCGAGGCCGCGCGCGAGTGGGTGCGCGAGCACCTTACCAAGGCCGACCCGTACCGCGTCGAGCGCATGGATAAGACCGCCGGCAAGATTTTGATCGACGGCAACTCGGCGGCCGGAATTGGCGCGCTGGTGGGCGGCGTCAGCGTGGTGGCCTGGTATCCGATCACACCTTCCACCAGCCTGGTGGATGCCGTGACCGAGTACGCGCCGCAGCTGCGGCTCGACCCGGAGAGCGGCGCGCCTACCTACGCGATCGTGCAGGCTGAGGATGAGCTCGCGGCGATCGGCATGGTCGTCGGCGCGGGCTGGGCCGGCGCGCGTGCGATGACCGCGACGTCCGGCCCCGGCATCTCGCTCATGACCGAGTTCGCCGGCATGGCCTACTTCGCCGAAGTTCCGGCGGTGATCTGGGATATCCAGCGCATGGGGCCGAGCACCGGCCTGCCCACCCGCGTCTCGCAGGGCGACGTGATGAAGGCCTACTACCTGGGCCATGGCGACACGCGCCATATCGTACTGCTGCCCGGCTCGATGCGCGAGTGCTTCGAGTTCGGCTATCGCGCGTTCGATCTGGCCGAGCGCTTCCAGACGCCGGTGTTCGTGCTGAGCGACCTCGATTTGGGCATGAACAACTGGATGACCGACCCGTTCGAGATGCCTGAGCAACCGATGGATCGGGGCAAGGTGCTGGATGCCGAGCAGCTGAAAGAGATCCAGAATTGGGGCCGCTACAAGGATATCGACGGCGATGGCATCGCCTACCGCACGCTGCCGGGTAATACGAACGCCCGCGCGGCCTACCTGACGCGTGGCACTGGACATAACGAGTTCGGCGTCTACAGCGAGCGGCCGGTCGATTGGCAGAACAACCTGGACCGGCTGACCCGCAAGCACGATTCTGCCCGCAAGGCCATGCCCGCGCCTGTGCTCGAAGAG
>DATFXE010000522.1:0-9274 GCA_035258585.1 Roseiflexaceae bacterium
CCGCCGGTATCGCGCCGCGGCCGCGACGGTCGAGCGCGTCCAGCGCGGCCTGACGATAACGCTGCGGCCCGGCTTCCTGGAGGACAAAGGCGAGGCGCTCCAGGCGCTGCTGGCGATCGAGCTGAAGTCGGGCGCCGGCGCGCGGGCGTTCGAGACGCTGGAGCGCGCCAAGTCGCAGGCGCTACTCAACTATATGGCCAATCGCGAGCAGCTGCGCTGGGCCGCCGACGATCCGCGCAGCCAGGCGCTGATCGAGGAGCTGAATCAGCTCCGTGAGGAGCATCAGTGGTTCTACCGGCTGGCCCACCAGCAGGCCGCCGACGAGGCTCCGGTCCCGATCGCGCCCGAGCAGGCCCAGGCCGAGGTTGCGGCGCGCGAGCGGCGCATGCGCGCGATCACCGAGCAGCTCTACCTGCACAGCGGCGAGCGCAGCACGGCCGCCCAGGCTGCCGCGCCTTCGCTCGAGGATGTGCGGCGCAGCCTGGCCGACGACACGCTACTGGTCGAGTTCTACAACGACGGCGCCGATCTGTGGGCCTTCTGCCTGGAGGCGCGCGGCCTGCATGTGACCCGTCTCGCGGCGAGCAGCGAGACGATCGACCAGCTGTTGGCCCAGCTGCGGCTCAACCTGGGCGCCGCGCTCAAGGCCGGGCCGCACGCCCCAACCACGCGCGGGCTGGACGCGCTGGCGCGGCGGATCTTGCAGCGCCTGTACGCTGCGCTGCTGAGGCCGCTGGAGCCACACTTGCGTGGGCGGCGGCGGCTGGTGATCGTGCCATATGGCTCGCTGCACTACCTGCCGTTTCATCTGCTGCACAGCGGCGCGGCCTATCTGATCGAGCGGTATGAGGTTGTGGTTCTGCCGGCCGCCGGCCTGGCCACGCGGAAGGCGGCGACGCGGCCATCAGGCGCGCTCATTCTGGCGCACTCGTGGGATGGCCGGCTGCCGCAGGCGCAGGCCGAGGCCCAGATTGTTCGGCAATTGTTCGGCGGCCAGGTCTATTCCGACGCCGCCGCGCGCCGCACCGCGCTGCGCCAGGCGCCATCGCAGGTGCTGCATATCGTCGCGCATGGCGAGCATCGCCTGGATCAGCCCGAACTGTCATACATCCAGCTGGCCGATGGGCAGCTCTACACCGACGACCTGCTGCAGCACGATCTCAGCTACGAGCTGGTGACGCTGAGCGCCTGCGAGACCGGCCGCGCCAGCGTGGCGGCCGGCGACGAGCTGATCGGGCTGGGGCGCGGCGTGCTGTATGCCGGCGCGGGTGCGCTGATCGTCAGCCTCTGGCGCGTCGCCGATGCGATGACCGCCAGTTTGATGGAGCAGGTCTATCGAGATTTGCGCGCCGGCAACTCAAAAGCCGCAGCGCTCCGAGCCGCGCAGCGCAGTGCGCTGCGCGCCGAGCCACAGGCGCACCCGGCGTTCTGGGGCGCATTCCAGCTCGTCGGCGACGCAAGTCCACTTTCGATCGATTCGCTTGCCCTCAGAGAAAAGGAGCATATCCATGTCAGAATCGCAGCAGCAGCGTAAAGGGTTTCTGGGCACCATACAGCGGATTATTTGCCGCCTGGTGTGCGACGAAACGCCGCCGCCGCCGACACCCGTGCGAGATCCATTGCGCTCGTTCGAGCCAGGCCGGGTAATTATTCTCGCCGAATTTCCGCCCGAGCTGAAGCTGACGCCACAGGAGATCGTCGATCGCGTAGCGCGGCGTCTCGACCAGGTGAACCTCGAGCAGCAGGAGGAAGTGCGGCTCCCGCCGGAGCGGGTGGTCATCCTGCGCGGCCCGAAATTGTGGCTTGCCAGCGTGCAGGGCGATGTGCCGGCGGCCCGGCAGGACCCGGCCCGGCTGTTTCGTTTCATCGATGGGCTGCACCAGGCGATCAAGAAGCCGCCGCTTGAGACCAAACCGCTTGGCCAGGACTCCGAGCCGCAGCCACCGGAGTTTCCACCCGCTCCAGGTGGCGAACCCCCACAGCCGGGAGGTGGATCTGGCGATCAACCACCCGGCCCAGGTCCGGTTGCAGCCGCGCGCGCGATCACGGCCGACGCCGATGGGTTCGATCTCCGCGCCGCGTCGCCGAACTGGTTCGCCAGCGGCAGCAAAAACATCATCGGCGGAGGACCGGGCGGCTGGCCTTCTCCCGCGACGCCACCTACCAACCCTAATGGCCCACAGCCCTGGGAGTTCGATCTGTCGCCCACACTCCAACCGCCAGAGATCGGCGCGATCGACGTCGAGGTTGCGATTCTCGACACAGCCCCGGCGCTCGCCGATCTGCTCGACGCTTACGCCACCTGGGTCGGCAGCAACCACCCCCGGCCGCTGAACCCGCTGCTCCAGAGCCTGCTGGCTGACCCAAGCAGCGGGGCATTCAACGTGGCCGATCGATACGGCCCATCGGCGGCTCTCGGCCCCAGCGGCGCGCTGGATGTGGTCTATCTGCCAACCTCGATGCCAAGCCTGCTGGGCGATTTTCCATACCCAATTCCCAGCCATGGGCTGTTCATCGCCGGCATCATTCGTTTGCTCGCGCCAAAGGCCAAGCTGCGGCTGATCCAGGCGCTCAATAACGAAGCCGGCGGCTCGATCACCAGCATCACGCAAGCCCTGGCAGCCGCCAACCACCCTGGGCGCACCGCGCCGCTGGTGATCAATTGCAGCTTCGCCATGCAGATCCCGCGGCCGAATGACATTTCGATACCGCCGGACATGCAAGGCGTCCCGCAGGCGACGATCGACAGTATGACCCAGACGCTGCACGACACGTTCGCGCTGATCAGCCAGCTGCCCGATGTGGTGATTGTCGCGGCGGCCGGCAACACCGGCATCGGCGGGCTGCACCCGCTGGCGCGCTTTCCCGCCGCCTTCGAGGCCGTGGCCGGCGTCGCCGCGCTCAAACAGGACCTCAACACCCCGCCCGCGCCGCAGCTGACCGACTACAGCGACCAGGCCGACGATCAGCCCGTCGAGGGGTTCGCGGCATTCGGCGGCGAGGTGACCGGCAGCAACCCATCGATCGCCGACGCGGCGAAAGGGGTGCTGGGCGCATTCATCGAGTCGTGGCCCATCCCAGGCGCGACGCCAGGCAGCTTCTCTACGCAGCCCAATTCGAGCGGTTGGGCGCGCTGGGCCGGCACCTCATTCGCCGCCCCGATGGTCAGCGCCATCCTGGCCAACCTGTTCAGCGAGGGACGCAGCCCGGCCAATGCGGTCAATATCCTGGATCTCGCATCCGACGACACCAGCGTCAGAAACGCAGTGCCGGTCAAGCAGCACTCTTAGCTGCTTTGTGCAAAACAACACACCAGCCGCCGAGAGGGTAATTCCTCTCGGCGGCTGGTGTGTTGGGGAAACACCTTGGCCCTCTCCAGAAAAGGATTCTACCGCGCGGCTGATCGGCCAGGGCGTTGGCGTAGCACTGGCGGGCCTGGAGCAACCAGCCGGCCTGAGTGGTCTCGCGCGGACCTACGAGACCAAGCTTCTGCTCAGTGTCGGCTGCCGATCGAGCGGAAGGGGCAGCGATTCCAGGAGTTGCACGGCTGCAGCGAGGGCGACGCCCCAGACTTCAATTTCTGCAACGCTGTGGGAGGGCGTATAGGCAAGCAGGAGTGTCGCCAGCCCGCATGTCATCACCAGCGTGGTGGCTCCGCCAAGGCTGCGCTGAAAGGGACTCGCGATGATGTAGCCGTTGGCCGCGAGGGCGGCCTCGATGTTGGGGAGGAGTTCAGGTCGGCAGGTATACCGAATGAACGATGTCATTGGTGGCATCCTTTGTTGATACGAGAAGCGTATCCTCGAGAACCACTATCGAGGAGTGGGCGCCTGAATGAACAGTGGCCGATGCAGAATTGCGAGGCGAAGCGATGTGGTAGCAACTGGGTGGCGCGCAAAAACGAGTATACACTGGCTGTCAAGCCCAAAATTGACTGGTGGATGCTCTTTGGGCCTACTCAGAGGGGCTGAAAATCATGTCGCTGTCAATCTTTTACGTATCTGTGAATGACAGGACTTGCGCGGTCGTCCATTGCGGGGAGGTCACCCAGAGGGTACCCGAGGGCTGCAAGCCCTCCAAGAAGCGTTTTTTCTGGCACACAACGGCGACACCCAGAGGGTACCCGGCCGCCGTAGTGTGCCAGAAACAGAAGACCTTGGGGAGACGCCGGGTACCCTCTGGGTGTGGGCACCCGGCCTCCCCAAACCCCTCCACCGCGTAAGCCCTGTGAATGAGTCTGTGTGTGGGGAATTACCTCCGTGGCGTTGGCGCACGGGTGGCACTTGCAGGCGCGGAGCGCTCTAGCATTGGCCGCCAGCACTGTGCAGCCATAACCGCGCCCGCACCGATCGTGAGCAACTTGTCATCAGCATCCCGTTGCGTTTTTAACCATATTTTGATTTAATATACCTACAACCGGTTCACTCACCCTGCCGTGCGACGAAGATTGTCGTCACCACCACTACCACGGTGCCATCACTGCAGCGCGTGCCGCAGAAGGAGGCGTATGGCACATATCCTCATCGTCGAAGATTACCATGACAACCGCAATGTCGTGGAATTCATTTTGCGCCATGCCGGCTATACCGTGAGCAGCGCTGGCAACGGGCTGCATGGTATCGACTTGGCCGCTCGTGTCCAACCAGATCTCATCTTGATGGACCTCGCCTTGCCGTTGTTGAACGGATGGGAGGCAACCCGACACCTCAAAGCCAACCCGACAACGCGCTACATCCCGGTGGTGGCTTTCACGGCCCATATCACCCAAGAGGATATGGATCAGGCAGTCGCGGCCGGCTGCGTGGCGATCATTGCCAAGCCTTTCGAGATCGACTTGTTCCTGAGCGTAATTGTAGCCGTGCTGGCACAGGCTACTGGGCACGCACGGGAGCGCGCTATCGGCGCCGACTGGGAGGAGTGAGAGCAGCAACCCTATTGCTGATGGACAGTCACGATGCTAGAATAGGTCCGAGCTCAACTACTGCAGAACCAGTATAGCGGGAGGCGCTGCCCATGCGCCGATCAAAACCAATGATCTGGCGCTTGGCACTCATCTTCGTGTTGAGCTGTCTGCTCCTGCAATCGATTCGATTGCGGGGTGATGGCTTATCCTACTATGCCTATGCCCGATCCGTGCTGTTTGATCGGGATTTAGATTTTGCCAATGAGTTTCAAACCTATAATCCGGCCCACGATGCGACACCTGACCCGACCCGCCGAACCGCTACGGGATTGGTGAGTAACCCGTATGCTGTTGGTCCAGCGATCCTGTGGAGCCCATTTCTTCTTGTCGTACATCTGGTGTATCGGGTGACCGAATTGAGCGTTGATCCAGGTGTCGAACCAGCAGTGACCGGCTACGAATTCCCGTATGTCGCAGCGATCACACTCGGAACGAACTTTTACGCGCTTTTGGGGCTGCTCGCGCTCTATAGCCTGAGTACAGGCTACTTTGGATCGCGGCCTGCGTTCATGGCCGTGTTGGGTATCTGGTTTGGAACATCGTATCTTCATTACTTATACTTTGAACCAGCATACGCGCATGTACTGGCTGCTTCGCTGGTCGCGCTCTTTCTCTGGAGTTACACCGCGTATCGCGCACACATGCACTGGAGCCTGCTGCTACGAACCGCTTGTGTTGCCGGGCTCATGGTCCTGACACGCTGGCAAAATGCCATTTTCTTCAGTATTCCGGTTGTAGATGTGGTTATGAGCCTCAGGAAGATCAGTTCTCGCAGCCACAAGCAGATTACTCGTGGAGTGCTCCACAGTTGCATCTTTGCTAGTATTGTAGTGTTGCTGTTCATGCCCCAAATGCTTACCTGGAAGCAGCTCTATGGGCAGTGGTTAACAATACCAATGGGAACAGACTCGATGGGTTGGTTCGCGCCGGCACTGTTTGACGTTTTATTTTCAGCCAGGAATGGCCTAATAGCATGGACACCACTGGTGGGCCTGAGCGTCGTGGGGCTGGTGATCGTCTATCGGCAGGAGCAGCAACTCGCGCTCGGACTGATCATCGCACTGCTCGCGCAATGGTGGGTCAATGCGAGCGTGGCGGATTGGTGGGGTGGAAGTGCCTTCGGCAGCCGCCGCTTCGTTGACAGTTCGGTCATTTTCGTTCTGGGCTTAGCTGGCGTGTTGCAGCGGATTGAGCAACGGCGGCATGGTCAAACAATCGGACTGCTGCTGCTGAGCATGGCGATCGGCTGGAACGTCGCGCTGTGGGCCCAATACGCGATTGGGAGCCCACCCGTGCAATCGATGCATGACCTCGGGCAGATCTATTGGGGCCAGTTCAGCGATGGCTTCCCACAGGTGTATCGCCTGCTTGGGCGGAGCACAGCACTTGACTTAGCCGTTCGCTCCGGTCTGTTGCAACAAGAGTGGACGAATATGGGCACAGCCGTGGTCTGGACGGCCGTGCTATCCGTGATGGTCTATGTGGTCGTGCGCGGTGCGAGCGACATGGACACGTCGAATAGGGCAACGTTAGGTATATCGCAGGTCGGGCGGCGGCTTCCCTAGATCCGAGCGACAGTACAGCAGTCCCTTCGCAGCACAGCTCAATACAGCGTCTCCAGATTCAGCACATTCAGCAGCGGCTCGCCAGCCAGGTACCGGCGCAAATTCTCGCAGAACAGCTCGGTCAGCCGCTCGTTCTCACGGTCGCTGGTGCTGCCCGAGTGCGGGCTGACCAGCACGTTGGGCATGCCCCACAGCGGGCTATGTTGCGGCAGCGGCTCCTCGGCGAAGACGTCGAGCGCGGCGCCGGCCAGCCGGCCCAACTGCAGCGCCTCGATCAGCGCCGCCTCATCGAGCAGCGCGCCGCGGCCGATGTTGATCAGCACCGCGCCCGCGGGCAGCAACGCCAGCTCGGCCGCGCCGATCATATGCTCGGTCTCGTTGGTGTGCGGGGCGATCAGCACCAGATACTCGGCGCGGCGCAGCACCTGGTGTAGGTCATCCGGCCCGTACAGCTCGTGCAGGTGCAGCGCGGCCGGATCCACGCCCGCGACCGTGCGCTTGACACCCAGCACGGTCATGCCCAAAAGCTGGCCCATCCGCGCGACCTCCGCGCCGATCTTGCCCACGCCGACAATACCCAGCGTTCGCCCGCCCAGCTCGCTGCCGGCGTAGCGCTCCCAACGCTTGTGGCGCTGGTTGTCGATGATCCGATCGAGCCCCTTGGCGAAGAACAGCATCGCCATCAGGCAGAAATCGGCCAGCGGGCGGGCGTGGACGCCGCTGCCAGTGGTGAAGACGGTGTTTTGCAGCCGCCGATCGTAGCCGGCGCGGCGGATGAACTGGCCGATCCCGGCACTGCTCGCCTGGAGCCAGCGCAGCTTCGGCGCAAGGTCGGGCAGGTCCTCGCGGTGCGTATAGTCGAAGTCGAATATGATCTCGGCCTGGCCCAGCAGCTCGCGCCAGCGCGCCTCCTGCTCGGGCGTGCGAACGATCATATTGTAGTGATCGGCGTGGTAGCGCGGCGGTGCCAGCAGATCCGGCTCATAGATCACATGCAGGCGCGGGCTGACCGCTTGGATGCGCGCGACATGCTCCGGCTCCAGGTAGCTGGCGATCAGGAGGGTGTAGTTGGGTTGCTCGCTCATTGGCATTCCTCTGCCTTCGAATGAATTCGAGGCTGACAGCACAAGTCGGCTCAAGCCGACTGAGCAACGACACAGGGCGCGCATTTCAGTCAGCTTTAGCTGACTTTGGCTATCAGCCTGAACTTCAGTTCAAGGCTATTGTACCCGAGAAAGTAGATCGACAAACGCGTGAATCACTGGCGATCTGTTGTGATCCAGCCGCACTCAGTATGTTAAAATTCGGCGGCGATGAAAAAAGCAATGATCGAGGTCGATATGACAGGACTTACGCGGTGAGGGCGTGGGAGAGGTGCAACCTCTCCCAAAGAAGTTCTTTTCTCGCCCGCTGTGGGCGATGCAATCGCCCACAGCGGGCGAGAAAAGAGGTTCTTGGAGGGCCATAGGCCCTCCAAACCTCCCCACCGCGTAAGTCCTAGATATGAATGACGGGTGGCGGGGCAGTGATGGGTGGCGACACCCCTCACCCGTCACCCGTCATTCGTCGGCATAGCTGAGCGAGCACGACCATGCGAAATACCGGATTGCGCTTTCTGCTGCCCTATATGCGCCCGTATCGCGGCGCGCTGCTGCTGGGCACGCTGTACGCGATCATCGGCGCGGGGGCCAGTGCGTTTAGCCCGACGCTGCTGGGCTGGGCGATCGACGAGCTGACCGGCGGCGTACGCTTACAGGTTCTGGCAGCCTACGCGCTGGGCATCCTGGCGCTCTCCGGCACGCTGGCGCTGTTCCGCTTTTTGCTGCGCATGCTCACCGGCGCGATCGCTGCCGGCGTCAGCTACCAGATGAGCCAGGACATGTACGCGAGGCTGCTGACCTTCGACCAGATCGCGCTGACTCAGTTCGGCACGGGCGATCTGCTCTCGCGCGGCACCAGCGATTTCATCTATATCTGGCGTTTCTACAGCGCCGGTTTCCAGATGTCCATGCACGCGCTGCTGCTGCTGTTGATCGGCAGCACGCTGATGGCGCTGACCAGCCCATTGCTCGCGGGGGTGGTGGTGCTCATGCTGGCGATCAGCGTGCTCGCGCAGGTCCGGTTGAGCCGCGTGCTCGAGCGCGCGTTCGACAAGGTGCAGCAGGAGATGGCGCACCTCTCGGCGTTCGCCCAGGAGCACCTGAGCGCCGCGCGCATGATCGCCGCTTATGCCCAGGAGCAGCCGGCCGTGACAGCCTTCTCACGCGCCAACGACCGCTACGCGCGTCGCAACCTCGACTTCGTGCTGCGCTCCAGCGCGATCTCGCCGCTGCCGAGCCTGGTGGTGCGCCTGGCCGCGACGCTGATCCTGGCGATCGGCGGCACGCTGATCATCCAGGGCCGGCTGACGCTGGGCGAGTACGTGCAGTTCATCGTCTACCTGAACCTGTTGAGCACGGCCGCTACGCAGCTCAGCCAGGCCTACGAGCGGCTCCAGCAGGGCAGCGCGGCGGCCGGGCGGATCGGCGAGGTGCTTCTGCGCAGACCCGATATCGCCGATGCGCCTGATGCGATCGCGCTGCCGCTGGCCGGCAGCCTGCGCTTCGAGGATGTGGGCGTGCGCGTGCAGGGGCGCTGGGTGCTGCGCGATATCGACCTGTTCATACCGGCCGGCACGACGCTGGGGATCGTTGGCGCTACCGGCGCGGGCAAGAGCACGCTGCTGAGCTTGGTCGGCCGCGTGCGC
>DATFXE010000523.1:0-4707 GCA_035258585.1 Roseiflexaceae bacterium
TTCATCTCGTCCAGACAAACGAAATACAGCGATGCTGGGTCGGCTGTGGCATGCAGCAGGAAGCGCAGAAACGGTGTCGGATGGAACTTGCCGGTCAGCGCGTTGTAGTAGCCCAGCAGGTCGCGGGCGTTGTGCCAATCGGGCTGGACGGCGACCAACAGGTAGTGCTCGTTCTCCATGCCAGGCGCGTTGTCATATACGGCGTCAGCGTAAAGCCGGGTCAGGCGCGTCTTCCCGGTGCCCGAGATCCCCGGCAGAATGACCAGCGGCTTGGTGCGCAGGGCGACGTGGTAGGCGCGAATAAGCGCGTCGGCGAGAGCGAAGCCGCGGGCGTGGATGCGCTCGACGATCGTCTCGATCGGCGGGAGCGCGACCTGTGTATAGGCCGCGCGCTGCTCGCGCAGCAGCGCCGCGCCGACCGGCTCGAGCGCCTCGGCCTGCTCCATGATCGCCTCGTTCAGCGCAAACAGTGCCAGCACATCTTCGACCACCTGAGCGGCGAAATCCGGCTGCGCCACGCGTGGGTCATCCCAGCTGTAGGCAAACCCTGCCAGCAAGTAGGCCGCGCCGCGGCTGGCGAGGTAGCGATCCATCCACGTCTCGGAATGGGCGAGGGGCCGAGCGCCCGAGGGGGCGACCGCAATGTTTTCCATTGTCTGCGTCGCCTCGTCGCCCCGTCGCCCTCTCCCCCTGTCGCCCCCTCGCGGTGCGGCGAAGCGCACCTCGTCCACCCGCTCGACCAGCGGCTGCCAGATCGCGCGGCCTTCTTCCCAGATATGGCGCAGGTCATCCTTGCGCTGGCGCACGCCGATCTGTAGGGCGACAATCACCAGCCGCTCGGCGCCGCTGACGACGATGTAGATCCCCGATCCACGCGGCGGGCGGTCGAGCGCCATGTGGTAGTCGTCGATCGGCGCGCGTGTGCCCGGTTTATTAACGTAACGCAAGCTGCGAAAGCTAAACTCGTAGAGCGGCCAGGCGCGCGGGAAGTGGCGCAGGCCTTCGACTTGCAGCCTTTCGGAGAGCGCCAGCAGCGCGGGGTGCAGGCGCTCTTGCACGGCGGCCCAGCGCTCATTGACGCCAGGGACAAGCAATGATTTGAGTAGTTCAGGCGTAAAGCCTTGAAAGCGTGGTTGTGCTTCTGCGGGCATTCGGGCGCTACATGCAATAAGAGTACGCCATCGCCAACCCACGCCGGCGGCGAATTTCAGTCGCTGGCGCGCGGCAGCCTATTTGACACCGCTGGCGATGCCTGTGCATGATACCACGAACAGGCGTACGATGGGGATGAAGGACGGAGGACGAATGAACTCAGCCCTTCGCCCTCCGTCTTCCGTTTTTCGTGGTTGGTCATTTGTCGACGGTCAGCAGCGGCAGGCAGATTGTAAACGTGCTGCCCTGGCCCTCCACACTGTTCGCATCGACAGTGCCGCCGTGTAGCTCGACGATCTCCTTGACGACGTACAGCCCGATGCCCATGCCGCTGATATGCTGTGTGTCGGCGTTGGGCGCGCGGTAGAAACGCCGGAACAGCTGTGGCAGCGCCGCAGCCGGAATGCCGATACCCGCGTCGCTGACGCGGATGCAGCCCTTGTCGCCAATCCGCTCGACCAGCACCCTGATCGGGCCGCCGTTCGGGCTGTATTTGATCGCGTTCTGAATCAAATTCTGCACGACCTGTTCGAGACGCAGCTCGTCGCCGAGCAGCATGACGGGCCGGCTGGCCCCGCTGAAGACGATCGTGTGGCGGTCGGTGGTCGGCTGGGTCTCCTGGACCAGCCGACGCGCCAGGGCGCCCAGATCGACCAGGCCGCGCTCGATGCTCAGCTGCCCGGTTTCTATCCGCGAGAGGTCGAGCAGCGCGCTGACCAGCTTGTTGAGCCGGTGGGCCTGCTCGCCGACCACGCGTATCGCTCGCTGGTCGCGCTCGGCCAGATCGTTGGAGCGGGCGGCGCGGCGCTGCATCAGGTCGACATAGCCCATGAGCGATGTCAGTGGCGTTTTAAGCTCATGCGAGGCGATCGATAAGAACCGGTCGCGCGCGCGGATGGCGTCTTGCGCATCGCGGTAGAGGCGCGCGTTGTCGAGCGCGATCGCGGCGCGGCTGGCCAGGTCCTCGCCAAGGGCAAGCGCGGCTTCGTCGTAGTGGCGGCCCGATTCGGCAGTCACGAATGTGATCGTACCCAGAATATGCCCGCGGGCCACCATTGGCAGGCACATATACGATGTAAAGCCGAGCGCCCGTAGGGTCTGGAGATGCTCCTGATCGCGGGCAGCCTCGACCAGCAGCGCGTCGGTCACTTCTGGGAAGAGCTCCGGCTCGCCAGTGCTCAGCACATACGGGACAATATGTCGCGCGCTGGGGTCGAGCGAGTAGCGTTCCGGCCGCTCGTTCACCATCGCTTGTTTGGCCGCGTTGCTATGCATGAACGCCAGCCGGCGGATCTCGCCAGACTCTTCCAGTATATGCACTGCGCACCAGTCGGCCAGCCGCGGCACGATCAGCCGCGCCAGGCCGGACAGGGTCGAGGCATAGTCGAGCGAGTTGACCAGGAGCACGCTGGTCTCGGCCAGCAAGCGCTGCTGATCTTCGGCATGTTTCTGCTCCTCGATATCGGTGCCAGTGCCGACCCAGTAGGTGATCTCGCCAGCGTCGTCGCGCACGGGCAGCGCGCGCCCCAGCTGCCAGCGGTAGACTCCGTCGGTGCGCCTCCAGCGGTACTCGATCTCATACGGCTGGCCGGTATTCACTGCCTGACTCCAGTGCACGATCGTGTTTGGCAGATCGTCGGGGTGAATCACCGGCTGCCAGCCCCAGCCATGAGATTGCTCGTACGTCAGCCCGGTGTAGTCGAACCAGCGCTGGTTATAGTAGTCGATAAAGCCGTTGGGCTTGGCGGTCCAGACAACCAGCGGCATGGCGTCGGCCAGCTCGCGATAGCGCTGCTCGCTCTGCTTTATGGCCTCCTCGGCCAGTTTGCGCTTGGTGATATCCATTGTCACGCCGCGCATCCCAACCGGCCGGCCGGCGCCGTCGAGAATCGCGGTCGAGTGCGTTTCGACCCACAGCACGCGGCCATCGCGGGCGATCCAGCGGAACTGGTTGATGCCGGGGCGTTTGCTGGCGAAGGTTGTGGCGGCCTGGGCGGCGGCCTGTTCGCGGTCATCGGGGTGGACGATTGTCAGCCAGAAGTTGGGCGTGCTCAGCCATTCTCGGGTGCTATACCCAAGCAGCATCTCAACATAATCACTCACAAATCCGATCCGCTGCGAGCCGTCGCCGGGCGGACCCCACGATTCCCAGACGACTCCCGGCACGCTTGCGATGATGTTGTTCAGCCGCTGGCGTTGCTCGTCCACCATGGCCGCGAGCCGAGCCTGGGTCTGCTCGGCCCGTTTGCGCTCGGCGATATCACGAAATACGAGCACCACGCCGGCGATATTGCCGTCTGAGTCGCGAATTGGCGCGGCGCTGTCGTCGATAGGCGCCTCGGCGCCATCGCGAGCGATCAGGACGGTGTGGTTCGCCAGGCCGATCACCCGGCCCTCGCGGATCACCTTGGCAACCGGGTTTTCGACCTTGGCGCGGGTTTCCTCGTTGATGATCGGGAAGACGCGCTCGAGCGGCTGTCCCTGCGCCTCGGCATCGCTCCATCCGGTCAGCGCCTGCGCGACAGGATTGACAAACGTCACCGTGCCACTGGTGTCGGTCACGATCACTGCGTCGCCAATACTGGCGAGCGTGACGCGGAGCCGCTCGCGCTGCTCGGCCGCCTCATCGGCCTGCTCGCGAGCCAGCGCGAAGGCATGATCGTAGCTGCGCGACAGTATGACCAGCTGGCTCCGGCTGAAAAAGGCCAGCAGCGCGCCGAGAACGAGGATCAGAGCCAGGCTGGTGTAGATTACGACCTGGGCGGTCTGTTGCGCGTCATTCGCGCGCATATCGCGCACAGTCTCTTCGCTCTGAACGAACGCGCCTATCTGCGCACGAATGTCGTCCATGATCTGCTTGCCGGCGCCGGATGCTACAATCGACGTATAATCGCCGCCGTCCTTGCGCAGCTGGAGCACGCGCTGGGCGTACTGCCGCCATTGGCCGTAGTCCTGAAGCGTCTGCCTGAGCCGCTCGGCCTGGTCTGGCTGATCGGCAACCCGGGTGTTGAGATCCTGAGCGATCGTTCCGATCTGCGGGAGCGCCTGGTTGTAGGGTGTCAGGAAGGTGTCCGCGCCGGTCAGCAGATAGCCACGCAGGCCGGTCTCCATGTCCACCAGCAACTTCTGAAGCAAGTTGGCCCTGGCGATCGTCTGGTCGCTCCCAACGACGGCACGTGTCGCCACCCGATAGGAATCGATCTGCCAGAGCAGCGCGGTCGCGAGCAGCGCCATGAGAATCAGCGGCGCGAGCACCGCGCCAAGCAGGCTACGGCGAAAACTAGCCTGTTCTATCGGCGGCTGTTGCATACAACCTTCTTTTCTCGCGATGCATGATTTCCAAGCGCCAACAGCGCTACAGTCTCACGAAGGATTGCTGATGCTTGGCCTTCTTTGCGAGACTGTAGCGCTCTTAGGGATCTGGAAAATCTAAATCATCCCTGGGGAGGTGTGGAGGGGGCACCCAGAGGGTACCCGGGCCCCTCCACACCTCCCCAGGGTGGGGGTTCGGGGGGCGGGCGCAGCCCGCCCCCCGAACCCCCACCCTGGGATGTT
>DATFXE010000524.1:0-3999 GCA_035258585.1 Roseiflexaceae bacterium
CGTAATCGTCTCGGATCGGATCACGCCGCGCGACGCGATCACAAATTGGCAGGTCGCGCGGATCGAGCGGGTCCCGCTGGCCGTCGTGCTCGATCAGTTCAAGGCCAAACAGATCGACGCGATCTACGACCAGCTAACCGAGAACGATCGAACTCTGTTACAGACCCCCTACTTTCTGAACTATGCGCTGGAGCACAATACCGCGCCGCTCAGCTCGGCGGCGGAAGCGATCGCGGCTTTCTTCGAGACTCTAGGCAAGGAACAAGGCTTTGCGGATGATGCGCTCGATCTCATGGCGAAAGCAGCATTCGATGCCTACAAAAAGCATCGCAGCTTTAAGTTTGACGTGCGGCCTTTCGCGCAGGCAATTGGGCAGCCCATGTTTGACAAGTTAGAGCACGAGGGAGTCATCATCAGGCTACCTGCCGAGGCCAATCCGCCGCCGGATCAGCTGCCTAGCGAGCTGCAAGCCCAGTTCGACCACCCGCTCAAGCACGATTACCTGGCGGCCCGCTATCTGTCACAGCCGAACACTGAATGGACTCTCGATGCGCTGGATGTCGTCAGCTTCGAGTCGAACTCGTTCGATGCGCTGGCGATGACGCTCGAACTGCTCCCAGACGAGAAGCAGTGCGACAAGTTCATCCAGCGCGTGCATAACTGGAACTGGGCCGCGGCGCTGGTGTGTATCGCCAAAGCCATGCGCACCGGCAGCGGGCGCCATTCACAGGAGATTCAGATCGCGGTGCTGGCGCTGGTGGCCGAAAAAATGTTCGACCCGGTGCAGCAGACGCGCAAACGCGCCAACGAGGTGCTCTCGCTGTTTCCGCCGGCGATCGCCACGCCGTACAAGGATATCCGCAGCCTGCCTGAGCTGTATGCGCTGGTCCAGCAGCAAGCGCAATCCGAGGCGAAGTATCAGGATCGCGAGCTGTGGTTTTCCCAGTGGCGCGATCTATTTGTGCGCTTCGATGGCCCGTCGTTCAACGAACAGGATCTGAAGAAGATCGTAGATTCCCAGTGCATTATCGGTTGGACTGCGGCAAATGTGTTCCGGCGCTTCAAGCTGAGCGACCTTGACGTGCGCCAACTGCGCGCCTACTATGACGCCTGCGCTGCATGCCATTACAGCGATTGGCGAGCCAGCACCATCCGCTCGCGTGTGGTTCACGCGCTGGGCGCCACCGATACGGCCGTAGCGGTCGATCTGCTGTTCGAGGCGCTCAGCCAGGATCACTACTTGTGGGCGCGGATCGGCGCCGCGCGCTCGCTGGTCGAGATCGCCGCCCTAACGGCCGACGCCGAGCTGCGCCGCACGGTGATCGACACGTTGATCGGTAGGGTTACGAATACAGATGACAAGACGATCGCTCTGAAGACGCTGCACGAGATCGGGCAGTCGGCGTTCTATAGTGATGCGCAAGCGGGCTGGCAGCAGGCCGTCACGCCGCTGATCACGTGCGTGCGCGACCGGCAGAGCGACCCTGAAAAGGGGTGGTGGTCGAGCCTGCTGGGGGATTTCGAGAAGTTCTCTCAGGAGCAGGCGCTACTAGCCGCCGGGGTGGTTGGCGCTGATCCAGCGTCTACCACGAAATTACAGGCGCAATAACCTGATCCCTGAGCATTGCTGCATCCATATCGATGTAAATCTGCCCATTTGGCATGATCGCGCCCGTGAAGTCCACGTCCAAAAAGCAGCCGCTTATCGTCGCGCCGCGCAGATCCGCAGCGCTGAAATCGACACCGGTGAACTCGCCGCATAGCCGCGCACCGCGCAGATCCGCAGCGCTGAAGTCGACGCCGATGAATATGCCGCTCAACACACTAAGGATCTGGGACGTATTCTTATTCACCAGGCCTTACTTGGTGAGTCGACCGATGTAGGCGATCATTGCTAGCATGATCGGCGAGACCGCCGGCAGCGCCACGCCAGCGCGAGGTGGGTTGTCGAGCGAGAGCACCACCGGCGCGGCCGACCATGGCGGTGTCGCGCAGCACCTGGGCTGCGGCGTGGACATTCGCCGCCGTGACCAGCAGGTTTAGCGCTGGAGCGTTCCGATACATGCTAACCCCGACGATCAAGGCGTGCCTCGGGAAATGAAGCCATAGATGAGCCTGGCTACAGGTTGTTATAGCAACAGCTTGGCAATGATCGCGCTGATCTTGAGCACGATCGGGAGCGCCCCTTCGATGTTCTCGGCCGCCTTTTTGAGCATCTCGCCCGAGATCTGTACCATGGTCTTGTTCGGCTGCGGCTGGCTGGCGGCGTCGACGACCTGTTTGGCGAAGGTGGCCACTGCCTCGGCATCGTCTGTCCTGGCCGCCGGCGCCTGCTGGAGCGTGGCGTTGAGCTCGGCCAGTAGCTGCTGGAGCTGCTGTTTCTCCGTGTCGCTCCCGTGCGGTATGGCGCCGATGCTCTGGGTCAGGTTGGTCAGAGTCGATTTGATGTTGAGGTTCGAACCCTGAAAGTTTCCAGACATATTATACTGATCGCCGCCCACAAATGTTCCGCTGCGTTTGTCGATATTCCCCTCGGCGTAGTCGCCGCCGCCGGTGTTGATGTTGCGCTGCGGGCCGAAGACCTGCGTTACCGGGCCAGCCGGGTTGTTGAGGAACCCTTGTGACCCGCGCGCGTCGATCTTGGGGCCGCTAACTTTGTCTCCCATCACTTTATCGCCGGCCACTATATCGCCCATTTGGGCGATCGTATTGCCGACCCCGAAGTTGATTCCGCCGGTTTGGGTGATCTTGATCTTCGCAAGCTTCTCGAACAGTGCGCGGCTCTCAGCCTGATCGACCGCGCGCACTGCTGTGCCGGCGCCGGGCTGCGCGGGCGCGCTGAAATCGCCCAGTGTCGCGCTCGCGCCCTGGTAGAGCGCCACGGCGAATGGGCCGACGCCCTTGAGCACCGTCAGCTCTGGCTCCTGCGTCTCACTGTAGCGCTGGCGCGTCGCGGCCGGTATCGTCTTCTGCACCGCCTCGGTGACGGCAAAGTAGAGCTGGGTATACAGATCGAACGCGCTGATGAAGCCGCGCAGGCTGCTGACCCCCTGCCCGCGCAGGCCATCCACGAGCGCCTGGACGAAGATTGTGTTGGCGCCATCGCCGACATAGGCATACTGGTTCTCGCGGCAGGCCGTGATGATCACGCGCCCCGAGCCGGTGGAGAGCAGCGCGGCGGCTGTCGGCGCGGGCAGCGGCGCGCCGGTGAATGGCCTGTCGTCGGCGGCGAGTGTCGGCGAGATCTCGCCGGAGTGGCAGGCGTTGAAGATCATTAGCACTCGCTCGGCCTGTACACGCTGGAGCGCAGCCAGCAGCTCATCCTGGCGAACCGCGGTGCCGTCGGCGACTTTACCCTTGTCGGTGAGCTGCATGTCGTTGGTGGTCAGGTAGTAGGTGCCATCCTCACCGTAGTGGCCATGGCCGCTGTAGAACAGCAGCACCGTGTCGTCCTTGGTCGTGCGCCTGGCCAGGTTGTCGAGCGCCTGGAGGATGCCGGTGCGGGTCGCGTGCGCGTCGCGCAGCAGAGTCACCTGGCCTGGTGGGTAGCCGCAGAAGCGTGGATCGCCCAGCACCGTCGCGACCTGCTCCGCGTCGGCGGTGGTGACGGCCACATTCAGATTAGGGGCGTTGGCGTACGTGCCCACACCGATCAGCAGCGCGTATCCCTTGTCGAACGCCATAGGAACCTCCTCGCTAGAGTATCCGTGGCTCGTGTTCTAGTTATCAAACGTGTCGATACCCAAATTTTGGTTATGCCGGCCTAAACATGCTACACTTCGCGTAGTGCGCAGCGCCTGTTCCGTAGCAGCACGATTACGCACTACGCAATATGTTTAGCTCACAATGCAGCGGTCAATATCCCGTCATCGCCTCGTCGCCTTGAGAGTTCGTATATGCGCTACAATAGTAGGCGGCAATTCCAAGCACAGGAAGGAGTTCCCGATGCCCTTCGTACGTATCGATCTGCGCGCTGGTAAGCCGCTGGCCTACCGGCGG
>DATFXE010000525.1:0-6797 GCA_035258585.1 Roseiflexaceae bacterium
AAGTGACCGGGTCGGAAGGCCAGCCGGCGCAAGTAGTGCGGCTGTTTGGGGCTGCGACGAGGCTCCGCGATGCTACCGGCAGCCCACCCTTGCCCGATGAGCATATCGCCTATGATCGCCTGCTGGCGGCGGCGCGCGAGCAGCTTGGCGAGGATGCCTTCGCCGCCGCCTGGGCTGCAGGGCGCGCGATGACGCTGGAGCAAGCGATTGCTGAGGCACTGGATGACGCAGTTGCGCCCATCAACTGATGGACCAGGCGCGGATGCGGGAAGTCGTTACTTCTGGTGGCATCAGCCGGAATGTTGAGCCTCTATTCAAAGTAACAAAGTAGTAGTAGGGAGTGCAGCCTTCAGGCTGCTGGCGGGCTGAAGCCCGCACTCCTTGAATTCCCAATGGAAAAGTATATCTTCATTAGGCCGCTGGAACGGCATTGTGGCAATCTAAAAACGGCGATTCGGCAGTCCACCTCAAACACCTTCGGGCTAAGCCCGCAGCTCCCTATCGCTCCACAGCGTCAGCCGCTTCAGCGCCTCGACCTGCTCGCGCTGGCCGAGCTTTGCCTTCTCCACGGCCGTGTGTAAGGTCTGAATACTCTTGTCATACGTTTTCTTGTCGACCGGGTAGGGGTGGCCGTCCTTGCCGCCGTGCGCGAACGCGAAGCGCGCCGGGTCCTTGATGCTGACTGGCGCGCCATACACCAGCTCGCCCACCAGGCTGAGCGCCCGCAAGGTCCGCGCGCCGACGCCTTCCATGCCTAGCAGCGTGGCGAAGTCCTCCGGCTGGCGCTCGTAGGTCTTCAGCAGGATGCGGTGCAGCCGCTTGGGGTCAACATCCGCGCCCTTGACGTCGTGGTGGGCCGGCAGGGTCATCTCGCGAATCTTCTCGACCTCGGCCACCACCTTCTCGGGCTGCTCGCGTGAGAGCGCGGCCGTGACATCGCGGGCCTTCTCGCTCTCGCCCGCCACCAGGTTCCAGACATCGCCGGTGGCCTCGCTGGCGATCGCCGCGTGCGGGTCGCTGACGAAGCTCTGCACGTCGTCGCTGAACCAGTGGTAGCGCCGCGCGTAGCTGGTAATATCGTTCATGCCCTGCTGCACTACCGCCCAGTGGCCCTTTCTGTCCAGCAGAAAGACGTGGTGGTAGATCTGGTAGCCATCCTGCAGCGCGTTGTTGTCGACTTTGGCGGCCATGCGGCTGGCCTGCACGTAGGGCGCCGGGTCCAGCCCCAGCCACGGCCCGGCGGCCGTCAGCTCGGCCGGCGTCTGGCGCGAGGTGCGGCCCTTACCGCCGGCCACCACGAAGCCCAGCTCGCGCGAGCGGCCGGCGATGCCCTGCTTGAGCGCCCCGCAGACGGTGGTGGTCACGCCGCTGGAGTGCCAGTCCATGCCCATCACCGCGCCGAAGGCCTGGAACCAGACCGGGTCGGAAAGGCGGCGGAATAGCTCGGCGGTGCCCTGCTCGACCACGATCCAGCTGGCGATCTCGGCCGAGATCGTGACCATGCGCTCGAACAGCCAGCGCGGGGCGTGGCCGCCGTGCAGGGGTAGGTTGGCGGTGCCTTGTCGCATTTCTATTGAACGTTGGAACGTTGGAACGTTTTAACGTTGTGTAGCACAAGAGTTCGTGGGCTGTATTGTACAACGTGGGAGCGGGGAGGTCAATCGAGTTGGGTGGGGGCCGATCGCATCTCAGCCCATGCCTACGCTTCTCCACAGCAGATACCCTACCCCGATCCCCACCAGCGCGAACACCAGGCCCATGCCGCCGAGGAAGGCCGGCAAGAACCAGAAGTCGAACCAGGATTCGAGTCGCGCCGCTTTTGGCGCGCCTGGCGGGTAGAGCACGCGCACCGGGTCGCCGACATTGTACGCTGGCGGGCTTGACCAGACGTTGCTAGTGATCTGGTATGGCTCGCCGCGCACTTCGTAGCGCACCACCGGTCGCGCGCCGCTGCTGTCCGAGTCATTGCTCCACTCGAGCGCGGTGACAGTGCCCGGCGCAGCGATGGCGACCTGCAGAAACCCCCAAGATTGGTAGCCGATCCAGATCGCCGGCGCAAGCATGCCCAGGCCCGCCAGCGAGAACAGCGCCGGCAAGATGAACAACAGTGCTGTTGGACGATCGAATTTTCGGGACCGTCTGCTGTGCTGAAGCATACCACCCCGCACCCAATCGTGTAAGGTTGGTCAATTACCCCCCGCCTGCGGCAGCATCATGCGCTTCGAAATTGCGCCGCAGTGCTGGCAGGCTCTGCGTATCGACCGGGGTCAGCGATGCGATCAGCCGTTGAAGCGTGGCCTGGCGCTCCTCGCTTGTGGCATACTCGTCGTTCAGAATCATCGTCAGCTGTTCATCCGGCGCGTTCGGCCGGTAGACCACCGCGGCCAGCCCGCCGCCAAACTGAGGGCCGCGCACGAGTTGGTAGCGAAAATCTCCTGCGGTGTACTCCTGGCCGTCGCGACGAGCATCATTCGATAGCGGGCCCGGCAGCACAATCAGATTCTGAAACTCGCCCTCGTACAGCAAGATCACATTCTGGCCGTCGCGACGATTATCGACTGCCACGGCCAGGCCGCGCATGCGCTCGTCGGGCAGCTGGCGCGGTGCCAGCAGCGCGCGTGGGGCGCGGCGTGCGGCATCCTCAAGGCTGATGACTTGATCGCCGGTGATGAAGGGGAAGCGCACGCTGGCGATCCCATTATGCTGGGTGACATCGCTCGAAGTGGCGAGCCTGAACTGCTCATCGGGCACGTCGTGCAGCACTTCGAGCTGCCGTGCCTGGATCGGGTGGTGCGCGCTGCTCTCGGCTGCTCCCTCGGCGATCAGTGAGACGTCGAGCAGCGCGTAGGTCTCTGCGTCGATCGCCAGCACCACCTGGGATGGCTGGGCGGCCTGGCGCTGACCCGGCGTGGGCGGCTGGTCGGTACGGTAGGTCAGCAGATACGCCTGCCGCCCCAGCATCGTGGTCGTCCCTAGCAGCGATGCGGTGGCGGCGCGCGCTTGCGCCAGGAAGAGCGGGCCGGGGTCACCTGGCGCGCCCGGCGCGCGGCCGAAGGAGGTCATGGTTGGCTGGCCGCGTAGCAGCGGCAGCACCGCGCGCGCCTCGGACTCGGCCACGTTCACATCGATCGATCGAGCGCCATTTGGGCCTTCGAGGAAGTTGCGAAACTGGACCAGGCTATGGCCGTCGCTGCTGACCTGCATCAGCGGCGTCCCATTACGTCCCTCCTGCCTGACGCTGATCGCCAGGCGGTTGGGCGCGGCGTAGTCGTACCAGCGCTCGATCAGGTAGGTAACATCGTCACGAGCGACCAGGTATTGCTCGTGCAGTACGCCAGCTTGCAGCGGCGGGCGGTCGAAGCGATGAATTGCGGCGTCGATCAGTTCCGCGACGTTGGTCGGGCGCGCGGGCGTCGCGGTTCGGCTGCTGCGCGCTAATAGCGAGGGCAGTAGAATAATGGCGGCGGTGAGCGCCAGCACGCCCAGCACCAGCGTGGCGCGCGCCCGGCGCGCGCTCAAGCTCGGCACGATCGCGCGCTGTGAGCCTTGGGCGATCTTGAGCAGCCGCGCGGTAAGCGCCCTGGGCGGCGCGACTGCGAACAGCGCCGGCAGGGCGCGCGGCATCAGCTCGCGCACCGCGATCATGCCGTCGCGCAGATCGCGCAATGCTGGCTGCTCCAGGGCTGCGCGTCGCAGAGCGATCGATTCTTCTTCCGGCAACAGCCCATCCAGCCAACGATCCAGTCGCATCAGCGTCTCCTCGCCGGCATCGGCAGGCACGAGATCGAGCGCATGGGCGGCGCTGGCCCGGAAGCGTGCGAGCAAGCCGGCCGGCGTCGCGCCATCGGGCAGGCCGCCGATCTGCGGCTCGATCTCGTCGGGCGCGTAGCCGCCAAGATAGGCCAGCCCAATCGCCAGGCGCTCGGCCGGCGCCAACTGCGCCAGCGTTTGCAGCAGCGCGTCGGCCCGTGCCCTGTCGAGCGTCGAGCGAGCCAGGTCGCCATCGCCGGCGCTCCAGCGCCAGCGGCGGCGCGGCGGCTGCTTGGGCAGCAGTGCGCGCAGCAGTGGTGTTTCGTTGTCAATATCAGGGGCGGGAGGCTCGCGGTATGCCTGTTGGAGCAGTGCGGCCGCCGCATCGGCATTGCCTGTGGTCAGCAGCGCCAGCCGGTAGAGTCGTTCGTGATAGCGGTACACCAGTGCGCTGCGGTCGGGTGATGCGTCGGTGGTATTCGTCATCGAGCAGCCTTTCTAGTTGCAACAGAAGCATAGCATGCCGAAAGGGTGCCGGCAACCCGTCCAGTGATGGCCTGATCGCATGATATTCTTGATTGGGAAAGGCTAAAATGAGGGAGATCCGGAATGTGAGGATTTGATGAGCGCGCCCGTCGATATGCTACAATCTTCTCCAGCGCGAATCATGCGACTTGTATCCTGCGCCTTGCGATCCATACCAAGGAAAGGGCACGCGGTGATCCACCAGCCACGCATTCAAATTCACTACTGCACGCAGTGCCGCTGGCTGCTGCGCGCGGCCTGGTATGCCCAGGAGCTTCTGACCACCTTCGAGACCGAGCTTGGCGAGGTGGCGCTGGTGCCAGGCACGGGCGGCATCTTCGCGGTGTATGTCGATGCGGCCCAGATCTGGTCGCGCGCCGAGCAGGGGCGCTTTCCCGATATTAAGGAGCTGAAGCAGCTGGTGCGCGATCGCGTCGCGCCCGATCGCAACCTGGGCCATACCGATCGGGCACGCCAGACGAACGAGCCATGATACCTTTTATACCATTTCCTCTTGAACATCCGACATACTGATCGGACGGACGACGGGAGGAGGGAGGACGAATGCGGCGGTCTTTCGTCTCCCGTCTTCCGTCGAGCTTGACCAATGCATACCTCGGTTTGGTATTACTCCCTCATCCGCTATCTCAGCGGCGCATCCACGAACCATTTCTTGCCGTTCTGCTCGAAAAATCCCTCCTTTCGCAGGTCTTCGAGCGCGTGATTGATCGCGTCGTGGAGCTGATAGGCCTCGATTGGCACGGCCAACACGTATGGCTCGAGGGTCAGCGCTGGTCCAACCGTCTTCAATCCCGGACGGTGGCCTAAGTCGCTCAGCGCCGAGGCATTGTCGACGATGGCGGCATCGATCTTGCCGCGGCGTAGATCGGTGAGCGCGGCGGCAGGTGTGTCGTAGCCCGAGCGCAACGTGATCGTATGGTTGGCTGCTGCGAGCTTGCGTGCGAAGGTGTCGGCATCCGACCCGAGCGGCGCACCGAGCGTGTGGCCGGCGAGCTGATCCTGGCCAGCGATCGGCGACTGATCCGGCACGACCAGCACCTGCCCGGCGTTGAAGTAAAAGGTCGAGAAGCTGGCGCGCCAGCCCTGCTCGGGCGCATACGGCAGCGCCGAAGCGGCCATATCGGCCTTGTGGTTGGTCAGGTCGTCGTAGATCGAGTCGAGGTTGCTCGGCACGAACTCGACCGCCAACCCCAGCTTCTGAGCGACCGCGCGCGCCAGGTCGATATCGTAGCCGATCGGCTGGCCGTTTTCCACGCCCGAAAACGGGTAGTAGCCGAAATCCACTGCTACGCGTAGCGCCCCGCGCTGACGAGCGGCGGCCCAGACCGGGTCGGGTCCCTGGCCGGCTACGCTCGCGCCGAGTTGTGTGACGGTGGCGAGGATGGCATAGGCCAGCAGTACCGCTGCGGCAAGGATATCCAAGCGCCGGACATGATTCGGAAGCGCTAAACGCGATGCATCCAGTGGCTGTTTTCTCATCGTATGCTTATTCAACAATCCTTGCGATTCGATTTGCTATCAAGTATACTTTAGCTTAATAAACATGCCCCCATACGAGCAAGCCCGCTGCCCCCTCACCGGCTCGTATGGTCCAATCAACGTTCACAAGGTGACGACGATGGATGAAACTCGCGAACCGCAGCAGGCTGTAGCCGCGCCGGTTGCCTATCAGCCGGTCTATCCGGCGCCGCAGGCACCATACTATGCGCCACCTCCGGTCAAAGCTGGCCGCTGGTTGCGCTTCAGGCGAATGAATCGGCTGCTGCTTCGGCGGCTGCTGTACGGCATGACGCTGCTTGGGCGGGCGCTGCGCCCGTATGCCGCGTTCATTGTGGTTATTCTCGCTCTGCTTGGCGTAATCGGCTGGATGAGCTACTTGCTCTGGGCGCCCAAGGCCGCGCCGGTCGCATTCCAGCGCGCCGAGTCGCTTCCGCCGGCCGCCGCGGTCGAGACCTATATCAAGGGCCAGCAGAACTTCAACGCCGATATGATGTGGGATTCCTACAGTACCGACTATCAGGCCAACCAACTCGCGAACGGCGCCTCCAAGGCCACGCTTCAGGCGCAGGCCAGCAGCCAGCGCAGCGCCGGCCTGCAGTTCGTCCACTACGACTATATCGGCGGCGTCAAGCTCGACACCGGCAGCATGTACTTCTACTCGGTCGACCTGTCGCTCCAGAACCAGCGCGCGCGTTTTCCGATTATCTTCAAGGCCGACCATGACGGCAAGATCGTCGGGATCGACTCGCCGCTGACACGGCTTGGCACGAGCGATAACAACAGCCAGTAGCAAGCGAACGCTAGAACGTTCTCACGTTCTAATGAACCAACATAGAACAGAAATGGAGACCGCCCATGGCGCTCGAACCATATCGGCCACCGTCCGACAATCGCTATCGCGACGAGCTCGATCGCGAGATCGACCAGAAGATCGACACGTTCTTCCATCGCTGGAACTGGAAGTTGGCGCGCTTCATCCGGCGGGCGATCATTGTCGTGTT
>DATFXE010000526.1:0-3145 GCA_035258585.1 Roseiflexaceae bacterium
CGCTGCACCCCTACACCGAGGCGCTGATCTCGGCCATTCCGCCGGCCGACCCAGACATCAAACAGAAACGAATCATGCTCTCGGGCGAGATTCCCAGCCCGGCCAACCCGCCCTCTGGCTGCGTTTTCCATACCCGCTGCCGCTATGCTAAAGATATCTGCTCCGTCGAGCCGCCACCGCTTGTGCTGGTCGAGCACGATCATTACGCGAGTTGCCACTTTGCTAAAGAGCTCCGTTTGCAGGGGATCGAGGTGACAGCGTGAGTCAATCGAGCCGCTATCTTGCATTTGTCAGCTATTTGCTCAGCCTGCCCGGCGCGCTGTTTGTGCTGCTGGCGCGCCGCGACGATCCATTCGCGGTCTATCACGCGCGGCAGTCGCTGAGGCTGGCGATTGTCGGGCTGCTCGCCCCGCTGATCTGGGCGGTGGTCGCCTGGGGACTAGCCTGGATCCCGCTGGCCGGCGGCATGCTTGGAGTGATTCTGTTCGCGCTGGTGATCGCCGTCTATGCTGGGTTGTTGGTCAGCTGGGTCGCGGGCATGATCTACAGCCTCAGAGGCCAGGTCAGGCCGCTGCCGCTGTTCGGCACGCGCTCGATGCGCCGGCCTGCGGCGCAGCCTGCTCCGACACCCGAGACCACCCCTGAGCTACTCGAAAGGACAACCGCCAGCGATGCCTAAGATTACCCTGATCGGCGCGGGTAGCGTCGTCTTTACGCGCAATTTGTGCAGCGATATTCTGCTGACCCCGGCGCTCACACACGCAACAATCACCTTGATGGACATCGACCCCGGCCGGCTGGCACAGGCGCGCGCTCTCGTCCAGGCGCTGATCGACGGGCGCAAGCTCGACGCCCGCGTCGAAGCCACCACCGACCGGCGCGAAGCCCTGCGCGGCGCCGATTACGTCGTTACCACCTTTCAGCAGGGCGGCCTGGAGGCCTATCAGCTCGACATCGATATCCCGCAGAAATATGGCGTCGAGCAGTGCGTCGGTGATACGCTTGGGCCGGGCGGTGTGTTCCGTGCGCTGCGCACTATCCCGGTGCTGGTCGACATGGGCCGTGAGATGGACGAACTGGCGCCCGATGCACTCCTGTTAAATTATGTCAACCCAATGGCGGCAAACTGCTGGGCGTTCGACCGAGCGACCGGGCGGCCGCATGTCGGGCTATGCCACAGCGTGCAGGGAACCAGCGAGATGCTGGCGCGCTGGATCGATGTGCCATATGAACAGGTCATTTTCCGCTGCGCGGGAATCAACCATCAGGCATTCTTCCTGAACTTTCGTCGCGGAGCGGAGGACCTATACCCGAAGATCTGGAAAGCGATCGAAGATCCGACGATCTATGGCTCGGAGCCAGTACGGATCGACATGATGAAATATTTCGGCCGCTTCGTCACCGAGTCGAGCGGGCACGCCAGCGAGTATGTGCCGTACTTCCGCAAGACCGGGCGGATGGTGAACGAGCAGCTGGTGCCGCGCTTCACCGACGAGCACGATCACTGGTTCGATTTCGGCCGCACCGGCGGCTACCTGCGCTACTGCATCGAGCGGCTGGCCTCTTCACAGCAGGATTACCAGGCGCTGATCGTCGGCGACAAGGCGCTGCCGACCCAACGCACGCATGAGTACGGCTCCTATATCATCGAGGCGATCGAAACCAACCAACCGGCGCGGATCAACGGCAACGTGCCCAACCGCGATCTCATCCCCAATTTGCCGCCGGGCTGCTGTGTCGAGGTGCCATGCCTAGTCGACGGCAACGGCATCCAGCCGACACGGGTGGACGACTACCCGCCGCAGCTGGCCGCGCTGAACCGTACCAACATCAATGTGCAGGAATTAATCGTTCACGCCGCCTTAAGTGGCAACGTCGAGGCGGTTCACCACGCCGTCATGCTCGATCCGCTGACTGCCGCCGTCTGTACGCTCCCGCAGATCCACGCTATGGTCGACGAACTGTTGGCGGCGCAGAAGCAGTGGCTGCCACAGTTCATTATTAGGGATTAGGGATTGGCGATTGGGGATTGGGAGAATCGCTCCTTCCCAATCGCCAGTCCCTAATACCCTATCGCTCCGCACACATGAGCACTCAGGAGAGAAGAGACGAACATGGCCAAAATCGCATTCATTGGCGCGGGCAGCACAGTGTTTGCCCGCAACCTGCTGAACGATATATTCAGCTTCCCCGAGCTGGGTGATTCGACGATCAGCCTGTTCGATATCGACAAGGAGCGGCTGAAGACGTCGGAAATTGTGGCGCGCAATGTGGCCAAGGCCGCCGAGGCCAACTCGACTATCGAGGCCACCACCGACCGCCGCCGCGCGCTCGTTGGCGCGGACTACGCGATCTGTATGATCCAGGTCGGCGGCTACAAGCCCTCGACGGTGATCGACTTCGAGATTCCCAAAAAATACGGCCTGCGCCAGACGATCGCCGACACGCTCGGGATCGGCGGGATCATGCGCGGCCTGCGCACCATCCCGGCGCTGCTGGACATGTGCCGCGATATGGAGCAGCTGTGCCCGGATGTGACGTTCCTGCAGTACGTCAACCCGATGGCGATGAACTGCTGGGCGCTCAACCGCGCCACCAAGATCAATACGGTCGGGCTGTGCCACAGCGTGCAGGGCACCGCCGGCGAGCTGGCCCGCGATATCGGCGTGCCGGTCGAGGCGATCAACTATATCTGCGCCGGCATCAACCATATGGCCTTCTATCTGAAGTTCGAGCGCGACGGCCAAGACCTCTACCCGCTGATCCGCCAGGTGGTGGCCGAGGGACGCGTGCCGGATGGGAACCGCGTGCGCTACGAGCTGCTGACGCGCGTGGGCCACTTTGTGACCGAGTCGAGCGAGCACTTCAGCGAGTATACGCCCTGGTTCATCAAGCGGGATCGCCCGGATTTGATCGAGGAATTCAACATCCCGCTGGACGAATATATTCGCCGCTGCGAAGAGCAGATCGCCAAGTGGAAGAAGACCAAAGCCGCGATGGAAGGCGGCGAAAAGCTGGAAGTGCACCGCAGCCACGAGTATGGTTCGGGGATTATCCACAGCATCGAGACGGGGACGCCGCGCATCGTGTACGGCAACGTCGCCAACAAGGGGCTGATCGACAACCTGCCGCAGGGCTGCTGCGT
>DATFXE010000527.1:0-22814 GCA_035258585.1 Roseiflexaceae bacterium
CGAACGGATTCGCCCCAACCGCCATGCTGTCCGACTTTGAATACGGCAAGGTCAGCAGCTTACCGAGCGGGCAGACGCTGCGCGAGTACCAGCTTGTCGCGACCGACAAGCTGATCGAGATCGCGCCGGGGGTCACCTTCCCTGCCTGGGTTTACAATGGGCGCGTGCCAGGGCCAACCCTGCGCTGCACCCAGGGCGACCGGCTACGCATCACCTTCATCAACGGCAGCACCCACCCACATTCCATCCACTTCCATGGCATCCACCGCCCCAGCATGGATGGACTCGCGCCGGTTCAGCCGGGCGATACCTTTGTATATGAGTTCGACGCCGAGCCGTTCGGCTTACACCTCTATCACTGCCACACGGTACCATTTCGACGCCATATCCACAAAGGTTTGTACGGCGCGTTCATCATCGACCCGCCAGAAGCCCGCCCCCCGGCGAAAGAGCTGGTGATGGTCATGAATGCCTTCGATACCAACTTCGACGCCGAAAATGAATTCTACGCCGTGAACACCGTCGCGTTTCATTATGCCAGGCACCCGATTCCGGTAACGCTGAACGATTTAGTGCGAATCTACCTGGTCAACATGACCGAATTCGATCCGGTCAACTCCTTCCATTTGCACGCCGGCATGTTCGACGTCTACCGGACCGGCACCCGCCTGGAGCCGCACGACTACACCGACCTGGTGACGATGGGCCAGGGTGAGCGGCATATCCTCGAGTTCAGGCTGAAATTTTCCGGACAGTATATGTTCCACGCCCACCAGAGCGAATTTTCCGAGCTGGGGTGGCTAGGCATCTTCGACGTGCCGGAGACCAGCGCGGCGGCATTCGCGGCGCCAGCCTTCACGGGGATCTGCGATCTCTCAGCCCCGACAGGAGCAAGCGCATGAGCCAGCTGACCACAACACCGCCCGAGCGATCGGCCCCCCGGCGCTGGGGTGCCGGCGCAGTGATCTGGGCGATAACCCCGCTGTTGCTGCTGGGCGTGCTGCTGGCCATGCTGGTGATGAGTGGCGCCGGCCTCGGCGCGCGCACCGCCCCGCCGATCGAGGAGCTGACGATCGACCGGATCACGCTGCCGGCGCGCAATCAGATCGTGGTCGAGCTGACCAACGGTGGCGTGGATCCGGTGACGATCGCGCAGGTGCAGGTGGACGACGCCTATTGGGAGTTCGACATCCAGCCGGAGGCGACCATCCCGCGGCTCGGGACTGCGACGATCAGCATCCCATACCCCTGGGTCCAGGATGAGGCGCACTTCGTCAAGATTCTCAGCAGCAATGGGGTTACGTTCGAGGGCGAGATCGGAGTGGCGACCGTGACGCCTAGCGCGAATGCGTCGACCTTCTGGCAGTATGCGCTGCTGGGCATCTACATAGGCTTCATTCCGGTTGGCTTGGGCCTGCTCTGGCACCCATTCTTACGCCGCCTCGGGCGCAGCGGCATGCAGGCGGTGCTCAGCCTGACGGTCGGACTGCTGTTGTTCCTGCTGTTCGACACGATCGCCGAGGCGCTGGAGATTGTGGCCAGTGTCGCGGGTGTATTTGGCGGCGCGCCGATCGTGTTCCTGGTGGCGCTGCTGGCCTTCCTGGTGCTGATCACGATTGGCCCGCGCCGCAAAGGCCAGGAGCTATCGCGGCTTGGCCTGGCCTACCGCATCGCGCTGGGCATCGGGCTGCACAACCTGGGCGAGGGCCTGGCGATCGGCGCGGCGTTCGCGACCGGCAGCGCGGCGCTCGGTACATTCCTGGTCATTGGGTTTACGCTGCACAACATTACCGAAGGGATCGGCATCGCCGCGCCGCTCGCGCGCGAGCGGCCGAAGCTCTGGCACTTTGTGGCGCTGGCAGCCCTGGCCGGCCTGCCGGCCGTGCTGGGTGTGTGGATCGGTGGCTTCATCTATAACAACCTGGCGGCAGCAGTGTTCCTGGCGCTGGGCGCTGGCGCGATCGCGCAGGTGATCTACGAAGTCGGGCGGCTGATCCTGCGCCAGAGCCGCGACGATGGCTCGCCGGCGCTCGGCGGCGCGACATTCGCCGGGCTGGTGGCCGGTATCGCAATTATGTATGTGACTGCGCTGCTGGTGGTAGGCTAACGCTGCATACTTTCGGGACTGCCGGCCATATCGCCACGGACGAATGCACACAGCCAATCGGTCAGCGCCTGGATATCGGCCAGGTGGCCGGTTTCGAACGGGCTATGCGTATAGCGCGCCGGAAAGGCCACCATAGCAGCCGGCACGTCGGCCTTCATCAGCGCCGCGCCGTCGCTGCCGAACGAGCCGAAGATAGCGTGCTGGATGGGGATGCCCGCTCGTGCCGCCGTCCGCTCCAGCGCGCCGGTCAGCGCGTGGTCGTAATGAACCAGCGCGTCCTTATGGATCAGCGCCGGGCCGGCGCCCAGCCGCAGCGGTATCGCGCGCTCGTCCACCGTCGGGATGTCGCCGGCCAGGCCAATTTCGACCACGATCGCGGCGTCGAACTGCTCGCGCGCCGCAAGCGCGAACGCGCCGATCAGGCCGATCTCCTCCTGCACCGTGCAGGCCAACGTGAGATCCCAGGCGCGCTCATCCCGCGGCACGCGCCGCAGCACCTCGGTGATCACAGCCAGTGGCACGCGGTCGTCCAGGGCTTTGCCAACGACGTGTGGGCCGAGCTGTCGAGTGGTAGCATCCCAGATGACGCGTGTGCCGGGTGTGACGCCGCGCCGCGCCAACTCCTCGGGCGTCAAACCGGTGTCAACCCAGAAGTCGTTCCAGGTCAGCTCATGCGGCTCTGGCAGGGCCAGTGTGGCGATATGCCCCGTGGCGGCCGCCAGCACGCCCGGGATGGTGCCGGAGCGCGCCAGCACGCGCACCGGCTGGCCAACCGTGAACCAGTTGCGCAGGCTGGTCTTGCGCTCCCAGGCCTGGCCGTTCGCCAAGTACAAAAACCCACCCGGCGCGATCGAGCGCACCAGGTAGCACAGCTCGTCGGCGTGGGCCGCCAGCAGCAGCCTGCGGCCGCGCCCGCCGCCGCGCGCCACCAGATTGCCGATTCGCGTGCGCTCGGTCTCCGCGCCGGCGGCCTGCCAGATCGGCTCGATAAAATCGAGGACTTCGCCCTCCTGGCCGACCGGCCCAGTCAGCTCGGTGAGGGCTTTGATTAGCTCAAACACATTCTTTCCTTGCTCAGCAATGAGCGATCGGTAGCGCTCGCAGCTACTGGTCAATCAGCGCTCATTGCTCATTCGGCTTTGGTGATGCTGGACAGTATAGCTGACCACCAATCAGCCGACAAGTAGTATTCTGCCGGTCGCGGTGCTGGTTCGGGGCCACGCAGCGGCCCCGAACGACACGCGCGACCGATTTATTTTGTGGCTCCCGTGGCGTGCGAATACGCCACCGCGCATTCGTATACCACGGGAGCCACTGTGGTATACTGCCGGCGAAGCAGCGCTCAGCTGGAAAGGATGGGTCATGTTCGATCGTCTTCTGCGCGCTGGGCGGCAGTTCCTGGGCGATTCCCCTGCGCCTCAGTCGGTACGGCCGTATACCGGCGCGCCGCTGCGCCCGCGCGTCCTGATGATCGTGCATAACCCGCCGGTCGATTCCGAGGGCGGGCGACGGCTGACCGAGATCTTCGGCTGGAACGACCCGGAACGGCTGGCGCGTCAGTACGCCGCCGACCTGGCCGAGTGCAGCTATGGCTACTTGCAGTACCAGATCGCCGAGCGCATCGACGCCGACTGGTTTCCGCTCAAGCTCGACGGATTTCGCTATACCGGCAATAGTTATGTCAATTCGTGGCGCGCCCGCAAGATGCACGAGCCGGATCGGATCGACTATGAGTCGCAGGTAGCAGCGTTCGATCTGATCGGCCGCTACGAGCGCGACGAGTTCGACGAGGTCTGGTTTCTGACGTTCCCGTACGCGGGCGATTACGAGTCGACGATGGTGGGGCGCGGGGCATTCTGGTGCAATTCGCCGCCGGTGCCGAACACCGGCCACTGCGCCGGCCGCTTTGTGATCATGGGCTTCAATTACGAGCGCGGGGTCGACTGTATGCTCGAAAACTTCGGCCACCGCACCGAGTCGATCATGAGCCATGTGTTCCGCCAGCACCGCGCCGAGCAGAATCTATGGGAGCGTTTCATCCGCTACGATAAGATCGCGCCCGGCCAGTCGCAGTGCGGCAATGTCCACTTCGCGCCCAACAGCGAGCGCGACTACGATTGGGGCAACTCGCGCAAGGTTTGGAGCTACTGCGACGACTGGTACAGCTTCCCGGATCTGCCGGGCTACGGCCGCATGGTCGATCGATCCGAGTGGGGCGGCGGCGAGATGCGCGCACATCACCTGTGGTGGCTCAAACACCTGCCGCACGCCGCGGGCGAGACGTATGGGGTCGGCAACAACTGGTGGGAATACCTGGCGCTGGCACGCGATCCCGATCATCCTGCCCGGCCGGCTGGCGGACGGCTGGGGATGCATGCAAGATAGGCGGGCGATACCGCCGCCCAATGCGTGCAGCAATGCCATGGTACGAGTTTGGCTCATCGGGCAGCTATCGCCCTGCGATGGCTACGCAAATATGTTCTGAGGCTGTCCATCGTGTATGTTCTACGGCACCAGTTGAACATGGGCATAGTTTCGGATGCGATTATCTAGGGTCATCAGGGGCCAGGCATAGATGCGAGAAGTTGCGACGATAATCTGATCGGCCGGGTCACGATGGAAGCTCCCAGGTAACTGCGTGGCCTCGACTGCGATCCGTGGGGTCAGTTCAAGGAGCCGGATGCCTGGGTAAGCCAGCGCCTGATCGAGCCAATCACCGACGGGCAAGGGCAAGGTCAAGCGGCCAAATTCCACTAACTTGGCAACTTCCCAGCACGATATCGCACTGATGCCCAGTCCGCTAGCCTCGTGCGCTTGGATAGAGGCTTTGTAGGCTTATGGGAGTTGAGGATCATCGTGAATCCACCAGACCCAGATATGGGTATCGAGTACGATCATTGCGTGGCTTCCCAATCGGACTCAGCCACAGACGCGGTTGGATCACGATAGGTTATGGGCGTGCCACGTAACGGATACGGATTGTGGGTTGGTGCAAGTGGCGGGCGGATCAGGATGATGACCTCTACTTCCTCGCCTGCCTGAAGTGGAAGGTTTCGGACGACCAACGATCCATCTTGTTGCACGGTTGTCTCGACACGATAGGCTTGCATCTGTCACCTCCTCTGACTCGTCTGCTGCATTATACGACAAGGCAAGCGTGATAGGGTGGCCCAATGGCCTGGCGTTCAGCGCTCTGTGGCAGAGCAGACTATTTCTTCATTTGGGTAGATGAGTTTGTCGTAATCGATTGTAACAGCGTGGAAAATGAACTTGGCTTTCAGGTATCCCGCTGAAGTGACAGCCACATCACCAGCCTTCAGTGGAACCTGCTTCCGTGCCTCGCGCTGGATCGTTTCGCCGCCCGCTAGGAGGAGCGATAAGGAAACTCCACCGCTCATAGTCAGATAGTTGTCGTCCGAACTGACCAAGGCATCGGCCACTAGCTCGGTAATATTGCCGTAGCAGACGCGAAACGTGGTCTTATTGATCTTATAGTCTGCGGTGCGTTGCGGCATAATAGATTCCTCTCCGTTGGTCAATGTATGGCCAAATATACACTACTTAGGCGGGAACGTATAGGGGGAAGTTTGAGTCCCGAGACGCTGCTTGTGCAGATAATGAGCGGTCAAGCACGAGCTTTATTGGCAGCCGCCCACCATGTGCTTCAGTCCACAGCTTGTCTCTACTATCCGATCAGCCATCCAACAGCAGATCCCTATCCTCCCGCCTGACGCTGGCGCCTGCTGAAAGCGGTATACTACGAAACAACGGGCGTTCTCTTTTTCGTAGCGCCCGGGATCGCTTCGCGGAGCGCTGAAACGACCCTGACGGAATAATTACTGAGCGCTGCATAATGAACGAAACCATGTGGTGTGAATTGTGTAGCGGCGCGATCACCCACTACGCACTACGAAATATGTTTAGCTCTCAATGCAGCGGTCAATAGGAGCACCCATGAAGATCACCAACATCGAAACGTATCCAGTCTGGGGCGGGTCTCGTAACTTTCTGTTCGTGGTCGTCGACACCGACGAAGGCATCTACGGCGTCGGCGAGGCCGGCATCACCGGGCGCGAGCTGGCAGTGGTTGGCGCGATCGAGCATTTTAAGCCGCTGCTCATCGGCCAGGATCCCTTTCGCACCGAGCACCTGTGGCAGTTGCTGTTCCGCGGCGGCTTCTTTCCCGCCCAGCGGATCATCGCGTCGGCGATCTCGGCGATCGATATCGCGCTGTGGGACATCAAGGGCAAGGCCTTGGGCGTGCCGATCTACGAGCTGCTGGGCGGGCGCGTGCGCGACAAGGTGATCTGCTACCCGCACAACGCCGGCCACGGCATGGATGTGTCCGAGCTGGTCGAGTCGTGCCTGCAGACCAAGGAGGAGGGCTGGAAGTTTGTGCGCTGGGGCTTGCCGCAGGATGGCAATCTGCTGGAGCCGCGCCCGACAGTGCAGGCGGCCATCCGGCAGTTCCAGGCCGTGCGCGAGGCGGTCGGCGACGCAATCGAGATCACCTTCGACGTGCACACCCGGCTCGATCTGCCCGACGCGGTCTGGCTGTGCCAGGAGGTCGAGCCGTTCCGGCCTTTCTTTATCGAAGATCCGCTGCGCTCGGAAAACCCCGATTCTTTCAAGACGTTGCGGCCACGCACGCGCGTGCCACTGGCGGCCGGCGAGCAGTTCAGCTCGAAGTGGGAGTTCCGCCAGCTGATCGAGGAGGAGTGGATCGACTACGCCCGAATCGACCTGTGCATCGCCGGCGGCTTCACCGAGGCCCGCAAGATCGCCGGCTGGTGCGAGACGCACTATATCAAGCTGGCAGTCCACAACCCGCTCGGTCCGGTGTCGAGCGCGGCGTGCCTCCAGCTTAACCTGGCCACGCCTAACTTCGGCGTCCAGGAGCAGCCGCGGCGAACCAACACGGTGCTCACCGACGTGGTACCGCTACAGCCCGATTGGGCCGATGGCTACCTGCTGCCGCCCGACCGGCCCGGCCTAGGGATCGAGTTCGACCGTGAAGCCGCCAAAAAGCACCCGTTTCAGATGACCGAGCTGCCCCAGCTGCGGCGATTGGACGGGTCGTTCACGAACTGGTAGCAGGTGACGGGTGACTTGGATACTCACTAGCGATTCAGCGCCACCTCGCTAGGCGGCGTGGGCGCACCTTCGAGGCCGGTGGCGGCGCGGATCTGCGCCTCGTTAAGCGACTCCTCGCGCAGCAGCGCCTCGGCCAGCCGATCGAGTCGCCAGCGCTCGCGCGTCAGCATATCGACCGCTTTGGCATACGACTCGTCGACGATCCGGCGAATGGCCTGGTCGACCTCGCGCGCCGTCTCGTCGCTGTATGGGCGCGACATGCCACCGGAGAGCCCGCTTTCGAGATAGTTGCCCTCCTGCGAGTTGTCGAGTGCCACCAGGCCGAGCTCAGGACTCATGCCAAAGCGCGTGACCATCGCGCGCGCCAGATCGCTGACCTGCTTCAGATCGTTCTCGGCTCCGGTCGTCACCACGCCATAGACGACCTGCTCGGCCGCGCGCCCGCCCAGGGCGCTGACGATCCGCGCGCGCAAATAGGGTTCGCTATAGTTGTAGCGATCGTCCTCGGGCACCGACAGTGTGACGCCGAGCGCCTGGCCGCGCGGCACCACCGTCACGCGCCGCACCGGGTCGCCCTCCGGCTGGAGCAGGCCCAGCAGCGCGTGGCCGCCTTCGTGATAGGCCACCCGCCGCCGCTCCTCGGGGTTGAGCGCCAGCTTGCGCTCGGCGCCTAGGGCGATCTTCTCCAGCGCCTCTGCAAAATCTTCGGCCGTCACGGCCGCATGCCCCTTGCGCGCCGCCAGCAGCGCAGCCTCGTTCACCAGATTGCGCAGATCGGCCCCGACCAGCCCCGGCGTCTCGCCAGCCACGATATCCAAATTGACATCCGGCGCCAGCGGTACGCCGCGGGTGTGGACCTTCAAAATCTCGGCCCGGCCCGCGCGGTCGGGCGGCTGCACGGTGACGCGCCGGTCGAAGCGGCCGGGACGCAGCAGCGCCGGGTCCAGCACGTCGGACCGGTTGGTGGCCGCCAGGACGATCACCGCCTCGCGCGAATTGAATCCATCCATCTCGATCAGCAGCTGGTTGAGCGTCTGCTCGCGCTCGTCGTTGCCGCCGACAAAGTTGCCGGCACCGCGCCGCCTCCCGATCGCGTCCAACTCGTCCACGAATACGATCGACGGGGCGGCCTTACGCGCGTCGGCGAACAGCGAGCGCACCCGCGCGGCGCCAACCCCGACCACCACCTCGATGAACTCCGAGCCGCTCATGCTGAAGAAGGGCACATTCGCCTCGCCCGCCACAGCCCGCGCCAGCAAGGTCTTGCCGGTGCCGGGCGCGCCGACCAGCAGCACGCCCTTGGGGATGCTGCCGCCCAGCCGCTGGTACTTGGCCGGCTCGCGCAGGAAATCGACGATCTCGACCAGCTCGGCCTCGACCTCGTCGATGCCGGCGACATCGGCAAAGGTGACCCGCGTGTCGTCGGTGGCCTGATAGCGCGTGGCGCGGTTGCCGCCAATGCCAAAGATGCCGCGATTGGCGCTCTGGGCGGCCCGCGAGCTCAGCCACAGAAAGCCCCCCAGCAGCAGCAGCGTGGGCCCGAACGAGATCAGAAGCGTCAGCAGCGCCGAGCGCGGCTGGTCGAGCGGCTTGGCGGTGATCACGACGTTGTTGCGCTCCAGCAGTGGCAGCAGCTCAGGATCGTCGAACGCCGGCTTGATCGTGGCGAACTTGGTGTAGGTCGGCGCGGTCTGCCCCTCCGGAGTCGGCGTGGCAGGGTTGGGGTCGGCCACCGGCCGCTTGAATAAACCCTGGATGTCATCGCCGCGGCTGGTAATCTCCGAGACGTTGTCGGCCACAACCTGCTGCTTGAAGAAGGTGTACGGCACCGTGACGCGGTCATTCGTTTCCGGAAACAGCAGTGGCGCTATGAACCAGTTCAGCGCCAGCAGAATCAGCAGCGTGACCCAGAAACGCGGCGTGCGAAACGTGTCGAGCCAACTCGGCCCCTGATCGCCCTGACCGCCGCTGGTAGCCGTGGCGCCACGCTTTTCCTCTGGCCCTGGCGGGCGCGGGCGTTCGTCGGTTGGCTTGTCGTTCATCGCTTTCCCCACTCCTTCCAAATAAGGTTGCTGCTCCGTTTTGATTTCGACAAATTTTCGCAACCCCGGTACCCTCAGCAAGGTGGTATAACTATAGTGGCCGAAGCGACTCCTTTGGCCCGCAAGCTTCGACCACACGGCCTCAAGTGTCCTCTGTTTTCTCAACCAGGCTATGCCATCGCCGCTGCGTCTCGCCCTCGAGATCGACAGCTAGTGAGTAGGCCAGTATGTCGTTCCGTCGTCTCTGCCTTGCCCTGGCTGCGCTTTTGCTGAGCGCATGTGGTCAAGCTATCAGCGCTCCGCCCACGCAAACACTGGCGCTTCCGACCGCCGCGGTCGCGCGACAGCCCGCCATCGCGCTGCCCACGCCGAACCACCAGCTAATCGATACTCCCATTCTGGATGACCTATCGGCCACCGCGCAGCCTAGCACTCCGACACCGCCAGCGCCAACCGCGACGGCACAACCAGCCCACCAGGCCGCGCCAAATCGCGAGGCGACTCGTGTTGTGATCGACGACATCGCGCTGGATCAGCCGCTCGTTCCGGTCGGCCTCGACGATGATACGACGCCGATCGTGCCCAAGCACAACGTGGGCTGGTTTACCTATAGCGCAGCCCCCGGACAGGGTGAGAACATCGTGCTCTGGGGCCACGCGCTGCGCTTCCGCGACGAACCGAACATCCCGGCGCCCTTTGGCCGCCTGAATCAGCTCAAGCTGGGCGCGCGGATTGTACTGTACGACAACCTGGGCAAATCCTATGGTTACAGAATCACACACCAGCTCTGGGTCACACCCGACCAGGTCAACTACATTCTGCCCACCGGCAAGGAGCGCGTGACCATGGTCTCGTGTATTGGCGACCAGGTGATCGGGCGCGACGGCGCGGTGGTCAACATGACCCACCGGCTCATCACGATCGCCGAGCCGAAAGCCTGATCATGAGATAGTATACGACTTTCAGCCCAGCTATGCTACACACCGTAGACGAGTGATCGAGTACGTGGGCTGATTCAAGCGCGGGCTGATTGCCGCAAAACCAGGCTACCTGGTCAGGCAACGCCAAGGACAATAAAACCACCAAGACACAAAGACACCAAGAAGCCATAATATCTTGGTGTCTTTGTGTCTTGGTGGTAAAGGCCCTGCCACCTGGTATGGCACCGCAGCGTACATCTGGTTGACCTACCCTTACCCACGCACGGCCTCGACCACGGCCCGCGCCCCGGCAGTAATCTTTCCCCAATCGGCCTGCGCGACTGCCTGTGCGGTGATCAGGCTACCGCCGATGCCGACCGCCACAGCGCCGGCGTCCAGGTAGGCTTGCGCGTTCTCGGCCCCCACGCCGCCGGTCGGCACGATCCGCAGGAACGGCAGCGGCGCCAGGATGTCGCGCAGGTACTGCGGGCCGCCGAGGCGCGCCGGAAACAGCTTGACCATATCGGCGCCGGCCTCGTGCGCGGCCAGCGCCTCAGTCGGCGTCAGCGCGCCCGAAAGGATCGGCGTGCCGCGCGCTACACAGGCGCGGATAACAGCGGGCGACAGCGTAGGCGTGACGACGAACTGCGCCCCCGCGCCGATCGCCGCCTCGGCCGCCTCGACGTTCAGCACCGTGCCAACGCCGATATGCGCGGCATCGCCCAGCGCGGCGCGCGCGGCCCCGATTGCGTCGTACGCGCCCGCGCCCGTCAGCGTAAACTCGACCACCGAGATCCCTCCCTCCAGCAGGGCGCGCGCTACCTCGACTGCGCGATCGTAGCGCTCCAGGCGCACGATCGCGACGATCCGGCTTTCCAGAATTGCGTCCAGTACGGCAGGCATATCTGAGGCTCCTTGTATGTTTCAGCCCCTGGCGTGATACACTTGCATGATACACTATCTCACGCCCCATGCGTCATCACCGACGTCGCAACCCGAAAAATGCCGCTGAATGAGCCGAGTTACGCGATGTCTCATGTCTGGAGAATGAAGTAGCGGTACTTTCCTTCTTCTTGTTTGCGGGTGGCCGCATCGACGTGTAATTCTATCCCAAGGGTGAAGCCAAGACGCAGATCGCGATTCAGCACAATAAGCTTGCCGACGCCGAAATCGGCAAGCGAATGAAAGCCAACTGGGCCGCGGCGCTCGAGCGACTGCGTGCGCTGATGAGTGGTGAGTGACGAGTGACGAGTGGCGAGGGTCAGATATGGGTGATGGGTAGTGGTGATGACTTTGACTCCTTGTCACCTGCTCACCCCATCACCCATCTCGCGTCTTATGCCGAGGCGGCTGCGCCCATTGGGGCGCCTGCGCGCAGATCGATCTGGATCGTCGTCATCCCCTGGCGTGTCTCGGCGGTATAGGGGGCGCCACTGCGCGCGAGCATCCGTCGCACCGCCGTGTTTTCGGCGAGCGCCATGGCCTTGAGCGTGGCCAGGCCTTGCCGCCGCGCCATTGCGACCAGGTACGAGCAGATTGCGCTGCCGATCCCCTCGCGCTGGTAGGCGTCGGCTACCACGAGGGCCAGCTCAGCTACCTCTGGGCTACCACCATCGCATGCCAGCTCGGCTACCGCAATAACCTGGTCCACACCCTGGATACAGGCGACGGCGACAGCCGTGATATGCTGTATGGAGTGAAGCTGCCCCAGCCGTGCGGCCTCACGCGCCACCGATTCCGGCGCCATGCGCGGCATGGGCAGACCATAGCGCAGGAACAACGAGCGTGCCGATAGGCCGGCCAGGAGATTAGCGATCTTGTCCTCGTCGCCCGGCGCGACCAGGCGGTTAACGATCGGCCGCCCGCGCTGCGACCAGAAGAGCGCGCTATCGAGCGCCGGTGCGTCTGAGCGTGCTCGGAATGACAGGCTGCTCTCAGTCATCATCGCAACACCTCCGTTCCAGACGCTGGCCGCATCACCAGGCAGGTGGTGGTGGCGTGCGCATATAGCTTGCCCGCGCGATCGGTCACGCGCGCCTCGGCGGTGGCCACACGACCGCCGACATTGATCACTTTGCCCTCGCATAGCACCGGGCCTGTCTCCATCGTGAGCGGCCGAACAAAGCTCACTTTCAGCTCGAGCGTGGTGTAGCCGACGCCAGAGGGCAGGGTCGAATGAATCGCGCAGCCCATCGCCGAGTCGCACAGCGTTGATGCCAAGCCGCCGTGGATCATCCCGATCGGGTTGTAGTGGTACTCGGCCGGCTCGACGCTGAAGACCACCCGGCCAGCTTCGGCTGACACGAAGCCGATATTCAAGAGCGCCATGATCGGTGGAACGGGCAGCTCGCCGCGGCTGATCGCCTGAAGAAACTCCAGACCACTCATCTCTGGGGCGGCCCGCGCGCCAATCAGCGGATCGCTCCACGATACCGTGCGGGTGCGCTCTGGGTTGAAGGGTTCGTTCATATGACAAGTTCCTTTCGGAGTGGCGATACAAAACCGACCGGTCTGACTTTTTTATAGACTTCTTTTGTCCCGCAATATCGCATTTGTATGATAGACGGATCGACGAGCGCGATGGTTTCGGGTGGTCTATCCTTCCGGCGTGTATACAATATGGCGCGTGAGCGTTTCGCTGGCGTGGGCGGCTAACGGCCGGATCTTCAGTTCGAGGCTGCCGGATCGCTCGCCAACGACCGGATATACGAGCTGACATGATCGACCGCCCGGCGCATATACACTGGATCGTCGTAGAGCTTGCTGAGCATCAGCGCGCCTTCCATAGTCGCCGTCAGCACCGACGCAACCACCCGCGGGTCAGCTTCGAGGCGCAGCTCGCCGCTGCGCACGCCGGCCTTGACGTTCGAGCCGATCAGCTTGTGCCAATCGGTCATCGCCGCCTTGGCGCGCTCGCGCAACGGCGGGTAGGCGTCGTCGGCCTCGATGGCGGTGTTGAGAATCGGGCAGCCGCCGGGCACGGTTGGGTCATCGACATACTGCTCCAGCACGCCAATGATCGTCAGAAGCCGATCGACCGCACCCTGCTTGCCCTCGAGCGCTTTGGCAAAGCGCGCGGCCGTCAGGCCAACCGCATAGTCGAAGGCATGCAGCGCCAGCGCCTCTTTGCTTGGAAAGTGGTTATAGATCCCGCCCTTTTCCAGCCCGATCGCTTCTGTCAGCTGGCCCATCGACGTACCAGCGAAGCCGTGGACGTTGAACACCGGCGCCGCGCGTGCGACGATGCGCTGGCGAGTTTGCTCACCTTTGGTCACAGCTGTGCTCCCTTGCAATAAAAAACCGAACGGTCTGTTTTTATTGTACACCAGGATTTGGGAAAGTCAAGCTGCCAGGTGTAGGTATTGGGTGTTGGGTGTTGGGTATCAGGCGCCGAGAAGCCCGACACCTGATACCAACATCCGGACTGAAAGCGCATCAGAATGCAATCGCTGGGCGATCTCTGCTCAGCAGCTCCACGGTCGTGCGCGCCCCCAGCTTCTCGCGCGCCAGCGCCGCCAGCTCCTCGCAGGCAGCGCGAAGCTGCGACTCGCTATTTGGCGGCAGCGCCTCGATACACAAGAATGCATCGGTCGTGGCCGCCGTCAACTTGGTGCGATCGGCCTCTCGCCAGTTCCAGCAGCGGCAGATCGCGCCCATGTCGTCGCGGTAGATCACTTCGCCAGGCAGCGCCGGTTCGATCTCGGCCGCGCCGAGTGCGACGAAATGCTCGCCGCCGCTGGCGCGCTCCAGGCGAATCTCGCCGCGGACGGCCGCCAGATCCTCTCCACCGCACGGCAGCAGGTGCTTGAGCGAGACGACGTTGTAGAGATCGACCAGCGGATTGACGCTGCGGATGCGCTCGGCTCGCGCGGATCGCAACAGGCTCTCGATCGACGAACGAAATTTCGACGGCTTGACGCCAAACAGCTGGTAGGCCTGCCGCCACGGAGCGACGGCCGGGTGCGCCGCGATGTCATCGCCCAGGCCGGCCGCTGCATTCGCCGCCGCGTCGGCCAGTAGCGCCGCGATATCGGCCCGCCCGGCCTGTGTGTTGTCGAGATCACGCGCGACGACGACGCCAATCAGCACATTTGGGAAGAGCTGCCAGAAATCTTCGCGAATGATAAAACCCATACTTGTCTCCTTTTCGCAAAACTCATGCTTGACAAACTAATAATATTAGTTATATAATTACTGGCGTTAGCTTATGAATGACAACACGCTCGCATTCGGTCAATAAACGAGAGGAACTCCTATGAAGATCACCACATTCGGCGATAATCTGATTCAGCTCACACGCTTCCCCGTGTTGTTTCCGGTCAACTGCTACCTGGTGCGCGAAGACGATGGCTTTACGCTGATCGACACCGCGCTGCCGGGCAGCGCCCCTGCCATCCTGGCGGTAGCCCAGGCCCACGGCGGGCCGATCCGGCGGATCGTGCTGACGCACGCGCATATGGATCACGTTGCGTCGCTGGACGCGCTGCACGCCACGCTGCCCGATGCCGAGGTGCTGATCAGCGCACGCGACGCGCGCTTTCTGCGCGGCGAGCGCAGCCTCGACGATGGCGAGATGCAGGGCAAACTGCGCGGCAGCTACCAGACCTGCGCCACAAGGCCGACCCGCGAGCTGGCGCCGGGCGACCGGATCGCCTCGCTGGAGGCGATCGCCGCGCCGGGGCATACGCCGGGACATATGGCCTTCTACGACACGCGCGACCATGCGCTGATCGCCGGCGATGCCTTTCAAACCCGCGGCGGGGTGGCGGTTTCGGGCACGCTGCGGCCGCTCTTCCCTTTCGTGGCCATCGCCACCTGGCACGCGCCTACCGCGCTGGCCAGCGCGCGCGCGCTGCGGGCGCTCGAGCCGTCGTGCCTGGCGATCGGCCATGGGGTTGTGCTGACGGCGCCGCTGCCGGCGATGGATCAGGCGATCGCCGACGCCGCACGCCATCTGAACGAAGACCTTACCCATGCCGCCTAAAGCCGGCCTCGATCGAGCTGCCGTGGTGCAGGCCGCCGCCGCGCTCGCCGACACCGCCGGGATCGAACAGTTCACGCTGGCCGACCTGGCGGCGCGGCTGGGCGTTCGGACGCCATCGCTCTACAACCATGTCGCCGGCCTGCCAGGGCTGCGCCGCGATCTGGCGCTGCTCGGCACGCGCGCGCTGGGCGCGCGTATAGGCCGGGCCGCGATCGGCAAGAGCGGCGACGCGGCGATACAAGCGATCGCCCAGGCCTACCGCGCCTTCGTCACCGAACACCCCGGACTCTACGGCGCGAGCGTGCGCTCAGCGCTGCTGGCTGACCAGCCCGATCCTGAGCTCAGTGCGGCCCAAACCGAAGTGACCGACATTGTGCTGGCGGTGCTGGCCGGCTTCGGCCTAACCGGCGCGGATGCGATCCATGCCGCGCGCGGCCTGCGCAGCCTCATCCACGGTTTCGCGACGCTGGAAGCATCCGATGGGTTCGGAATTCCACTCGACATCGACAGCAGCTTCCAGCGACTTATCGGAGACTATATCGCCGGCTTGCGCGCACGGATCGAGGCAGACAGCAAGGTATTGGGGATTGGGGAGTAGCGATTAGGAGATTCAGGTGCCCAATTCCCAATCGCGAATCCCTAATCGCCGCGCGCAGAATCGCACTAGTGACCTTGCACATGATGGAGGTAGCTTATGTTAACGATCATCCTTATGCTAGCGCTAATTATTGTAGCCGGCTGGCTGGACTCACGCCTGAACTGGCAACTCGCCGACCGGCCCCATCAGGAGGAACAATCGTGATCGCTGGACACTACGGCCTAGCTGCGGGCGTCAAGTCCTGGGCGCCACGCCTGCCGCTCTGGGCACTCATGCTAAGCACCTTCTTGCTCGACGTCGTTTTTATTTTTCTGAACGTGGCCGGGATCGAATATATCACGCCAGCCAACCCCGCCCTGGGCAACAGCTACGGCAATGCGCTGATCCATGCCTACTACACACATTCCCTGGTCGGCGCACTGCTAATCGCCGCGCTGGCAGGAGCGATCGCCACGCGCCCTTGGGGCCAACGTGGCGGCATAGTGATCGCGGCGGTGGTCTTTTCGCACTGGCTGCTCGATCTGCTGGTGCATCGGCCAGATCTGCCGATCCTGCCGGGCAATGCGGGTAATCTGCCGCTGTTGGGCTTTGGGCTGTGGCAGTTTCCCCTCGCCAGCGCGCTGGCCGAGCTGGCGCTGGTGCTCGCCGGGGCCTATCTATACTACCGCAGCGCGATCAGCCTGCCGAGCGCCCCAGGCATGAGCGCTACGAGCCAGCGCCGCCGGGCGCTCACGGCCAGCGGCGTGACAGCCGCACTGCTGCTCGCGCTGCTCGTGAGCGATGTGCTCGCGCTGTGATTGGCGCAGCATCTATGGTAGGGACGCGATGTATCGCGTCCCTACCGTGCTGATCGTTGAAATGCTGCGATGCCATGCGCAACCCTAGGCGAGCTGCGCCTCACATTCCGCCGCGCAGATCGGCCAGCCGCGCCGCGCTGTAGACGATCTGTTGGAACGTCGCCGTACAGCCATCGCCGGTGGGCGACTGTGCGACGAAGCCGGCCGCGATCGGGCTCACAGGCTCCAGCGTAAAGTGGCGGATCAGCTGCCAGGCTGCGCCATCGGCCGAGGCGTGAAAGGCGAACGCGCGCCCCAGCCGCGAGACGCGCAGAAATGTCTGATTGCCCGTAACCACATAGGCGTTGGCGTCATCGGAGTAGCCTTGGGTGACCACCGAGACAATCATCGGCTGGCGCCGTGGCGAATACTCGAAGCACAGCTTGCCCCATGATCGCTCGTTAGCATAGAGCAGCAGCACACCCGCATCGAATGTCGCCGCGAACTCAACCGTCACACGCGCGCTGAGCATAAAATCACCCTCTGCTGCAAAGACCAGCCGCGGCGCGTTCAGAACGGCATCCGTGCCATCCGGGTTTACAAACATATCGGTGCGCGGCCCGGCTGCGATCGACAGCGCGCCATCCGCGCCGATGTTCCAGCCAGCCGGCGGCAGATCCCAGCGCAGCGGAGCTGGGATGGGTGTCAATACGATACTTTCCGTGCCCATATATCTCCCGCAAAGCAACGCCAAGGGACGCTGAGTACAGTCAACAATATGTTCGAGCTGCGTTTGCTGGACAATAGATGATCGACGATGGACGGCAACATGGACGGCGACACATTGTCTATCGTCTATCGTCCATCGTCAAAGGTGGGTGCGCCGAAGACGCGCACATGATCCGCCTATTGACTGCTGCATAAGCAGCAAAAGATAGCTGCTGGGGAGGTCTGGAGGGGGCACCCAGAGGGTACCCGGGCCCCTCCAGACCTCCCCAGTGGTGGGGGTGTGGGGGCGGCCGGGTGCCCTCTGGGCGTCGCCCCCACACCCCCACCACAAAGTTTAGCTATTTGTGCAGCGCTCAGAATATCAGATCTTCACGTAGCTTAGCGGGCATCACGCTGGCTGGCGCGCCACCAGCTCGATCTCGATCTGCGCGCCACCGGGCAACGCGGCCACCGCGACGGTCGTGCGCGCCGGGTAGGGCTGCTCGAACTGCCGCGCGTAGACGCCGTTCATGGCTTGGAAATCGCCGATGTCGGTCAGGTAGACGTTGCACTTGACGACATCACCAAAGCCCAGGCCGGCCGCTTCCAGCACGCGCGCGAGGTTTTTGAAGATCTGCTCGGCCTGAGCGGCAACACCGCCCTCAGCCAGACGGCCTGTGGCCGGGGCGACCCCGGTCTGGCCGGAGAGAAAGACGTGGTCGCCCGAACGAATCCCTGGGGAGTAGGGCAGAGATGGCGGCGGCGCGTTCGGGATAACGATTGGATCACGCGGCATGTGGGACTCCTTCTACTTTATACCGATTGCTGTGTGCCGGGTTATCTTACCACCGATTCCAAAGGCATCGGCGGCGCGAACAGCTGCTTGAACGTGAATGCGTGGGCAGTTGGCCCATGCGCCTCCAGGTGCAGCAGCCGCTGCTTGGCCTCGCCGACGGTCGGGATATGCCCGGCCTCGACCCACCACAGCGCCACGTATGCGCCGTCGAAATGCTCGAACCATTCGCGCCGCCGACGCAGCACGGATGCGTGCCCGCTCTTATAGACGTAGGCGCGCAGATCGTCGATCGACTCCCAGACCGACATATTCACGATAATGAAGTCGTCGTCGAACGGTCGCAGGCTGGTGGCGTTGTTTCCTTCGCCCTGGAGGCGCCAGACAAAGCCGGGGCTGCGGTCGGCCAGCGCGTTGATCTCGTCCAGCAGCGCTACGAAGTCGGCCATAATCGGACTCTCCAGCGGGGCGCGCATGCGCGCGATATTCACCTGGGCAAGGTGGTAGATCGACAGTGCCATACATGCTCCTTCTGTTTAGAGCTAAGATCAGAACGATCGAGCCGCAGAGATCATAGAAGATTAGTCGGCGTCCTTTGTGCTCTGTGTGGCTGAGATAAGGTTCGATGCAGCTTTACGATGTCGGTATTGAGCCTCGCCGTTTTCATCGTAAAGCAATGCATGGCATCGATGAAACCTTGTCTAAACGCATTTGCTCATTGCTCTAGAATTATGCGATCTTGGTTTGATGTACACTGGTGGCAGCGCGCCTGGGCGCGGCCGAGCGTCGTCACGATCACTACTCCCGCGATCGCGATCGCCCCGCCGAGCAGCGAGAGCGGGTGCGGCGCCTCGCCCAGCCAGAGCCAGCCGATCAGCATCGCGAAGGCCGGCACCAGGTAGAGTAGGCTGGCTGCGCGGGCCGCGGGTACGCGCGCCAGCACGGCCGCCCAGGTGGCGTAAGCCAGCGCGGCCGGGCCGGCACCCAGAAAGATCACTGCCAGCGTCGCCCCCATAGGCGCGGCCCGCACCGCGCCCGCCAGCCCCGGCGCGAAAGGCAGCAGCCCGAGCGTGCCGGCCCAGATCGCGTAGGCCGCAAACTCCACCGGCCGGTAGGTGGCGAGGTGCGGCTTCTGGAGCACAAAGTAGACGCTCTGGGCCAATGCGGCCAGTAGCACCATGCCGGCGCCCCAGTTCAGCCCCAGCCCGCCACGCTCGCCCAGCGCGATCGTCGCCGCGCCCACGAAGCTGAGGGCCATCCCAAACCAGCCCCACAGTCGCAGCCGCTCGCCGAGAAACGCCGTGGACAGCGCCGCCGTCCAGATCGGCGCGGTGTTGACGAGCAGGCTGGCTGCGCCGGCGCTGACACTGCGCTCGCCAGTGTTCAGTGCCAAATTATACAGCGTGATGCCGATCAGGCCCTCCAGCGCGATCCCCGGCAGATCGCGCCGGCCCGGCAGTCGCATGCCGGAGGCGGCCGCGAATATGCCCAGCCCGAGCGAGGCGACCAGGAAGCGCAGCAGCGCAAGGTGGGCCGGGCTGTAGCCCGCCAGGCCGGCCCGAATGCCGACAAAGGCGGCCGCCCACAGAATGATCGTGCAAGCCAGCGCGAGGATTGTGCGGAGATCGAGCATTCGTGCCTCAACTTGACAAGGTGACGGGGTGAGGGGGTGACAAGGAGACATCGGCATCATCATCATCACTTGTCACCCGGCACTCGGCACTCGTCACCCGGCACTCATCACTCGGCACTCAGCGCGGGGACGACGCGCGGGCGGCGCAGCGGCGTGATGCTCAGCGAGAAGGCCGCGGCCAGAAAGCCCAGCAGCGCCGCCGAGACAAACGCAGGCGTGTAGCTGCCGAGCGAGTCACGCACAACGCCGCCGGCATAGGCGGCCAGCCCGGCCCCCAGCATGTGCGAGAAGAAGATCCAGCCGTAGAGCGTGCCGAGCGAGGACTTGCCAAAGCGCATCGCGGTCAAGTTGACCGTCGGCGGCACGGTGGCGACCCAGTCTAGGCCGTACAGGATGGCGAAGATCAGCAGGCCGCTCATATCGATCACGAACGGCAGCCCGGCGATCGCCAGGGCGCGCAGGCCATAGTATGTGGCCAGCAGGAAGCGGTTATCGTAGCGGTCGCTCAGCCAGCCCGACGCGAGCGTGCCGACGATATTCATCATCCCCATCAGGCCCAACGCGCTGGCGGCGGCGACATCGCTGAAGCCATGCTCGATCGCGTGCGGCAGCAGGTGCGTGCCGATCAGGCCGTTGGTGGTATACCCGCAGATGAAGAAGCTGGCCGCCAGCAGCCAGAAGTCGCGCGTGCGGGCCGCCTGCGCCAGGGTGGTGTGCTGGGCCGACTCAGTCACGTCGAGCGCCCGCTGCGTGCCGTCACTTTGTCCTGGGCCTGGCGAAGGATCGCCCAGCGGGCGCAGGCTGATCGCTTCGGGCTGATCGCGCATCAGCAGCAGCACCGGCGCCATGAGCGCCAGCACAACCGCCGCCGTAACCCCGACCGCCGCCTGCCAGCCGCCCCAGCGGGTCAGCCCGATCATCGCCGGAAGGAATATCAACTGGCCGGCCGCTGAGGCCGCGCCGAACAGACCGATCACCAAGCCGCGGTGGGTGCGGAACCAGCGGTGTGCCACCGTGGCCCCGAGCACCTGCGCCACCGCCCCCGTGCCAATACCCGTCACGACGCCCCAGGCGACGTGGAACTGCCACAGGTTGGACATGCCCAGCATGAGCGCCAGCCCCAGGCCGATCAGCGCCAGGCCGCCCAGCATCACACGCCGCGGCCCGAAGCGGTCGATCAGCGAGCCGCCGACCGGGCCGCCCAGGCCGAACCAGATCAGGCTGATGCCAACCGCAAAGGAGATGCTGGCGTGGCTCCAGCCGAATTTTTGCATCAGCGGCGTCATCAGCACCGCCGGCGCAGTGCGCACGCCCGCCGCCACCAGCAGCACCAGAAACGTCACCGGCGCCACGATCCATGCGTAGTGCAGGCGCCCAGCTATCTGCTCAGTGGTGGTGCCTGGTCGTGATTCAGACAAGGCCATTATGAAATCCCCCGAGTAATCGGTCTGTAGGGGTGGGGCCTGGGGCCGGGGCTGCGCCCTGGCCCCAGGCCCCACCCCTACACGACTGTAATGTATCCACGAACCTCATTCACACGACTTACGCGGTGGGGGTTCGGGGCGGTTGCACCGCCCCGAGATCTCCCCCTTTTTTGGCTGGTCTCGGCCACATTCGTGGCCGAGACCAGCCAAAAAGAGGCGATTTTGGAGGGACTGCGTCCCTCCAAACCTCCCTGCAAACGCCGACTGCGTAAGTCGTGTCATTCACGCGATCAAAAGACTGTACGCATCCTACCACAGGTGTTATAATCACGTAAAGTGAACAGTTTTGAACCAAGCAATCGGATTTTTCGATGAGTATCGATCTCCGCCATCTTGTCACCTTCCGCGCCGTCGCGGGCGCGCGCAGCTTCACGCGGGCCGCGCTCGCGCTTGGGTATGCGCAATCGAGCGTGACCGCGCACATCCAGGCCTTGGAGGCTGAGCTGGGGGTCGCGCTCTTCGATCGGACGGGCAAGCAGATCGCGCTGACAGCCGCGGGCCAGCGCCTGCTCGTGTATGCCCGGCAGCTGCTCCAACTGGCCGAGGAGGCGCGCGTGGCGATCGCGGAGGACGACCAGCCGCGTGGTTCCGTCACGATCAGCGCGCCCGAGACGCTCTGCACCTACCGCTTGCCGGTACTGCTCCGGGCCTTTCGCGAGCGTTGCCCACAGGCGCGGGTGATCTTCCGGCCCAGCGGCGCCGCGTCGCTGTGCCGGCACGTCCGCGATGGCGAGATCGACGTCGCGTTCGTACTGGAGCCGCCGTTCCAAAGCGCCGACCTGGAGATCGAGACGCTGCTGCGCGAGCCGGTAGCGCTGATTGGCCGGCCTGATCACCAGCTGGCTGGCTCCCTCGCCGTAGCGCCGGCCGACCTGGCGAACGAACCGATTCTGCTCACCGAGGCCGGCTGCGCCTACCGAATGCTGTTCGAGCGCGCGCTGGCTGCCGCGGGCGCCGCGCCGCGCGACAGCGTGGAGTTCAGCAGCGTCGAGGCGATCAAGCAGTGCGTGGCGGCCGGCATGGGCCTGGCCGTCTTGCCGGTTGTGGCCGTCGAGCGCGAGCTGGCGCAGGGGCAGCTGGCGGTGCTGCGCTGGGCCGGCCCGTCGCTGGAGGTGGTCACGCAGATGGTCTGGCACGCCCGGCGCTGGCAGTCGCCGGCGCTGCGGGCGTTCTTGCAGCTGGCGCGCGAGCTGCTGGCGGCAGAGCTGGAAATCGGATCCCCTTCGGGGGCACAGCGCGGACGAGTGCGGACGAACGCGGAGACGTAAGATCTGGCGCCATCGTTCCAGTTTTCGACGACTGGCATCGATCGGTAGTGTCAGGTGGCGAAGAGGCGCGGCGCCAACCTGCGGGATGCCTCTCGACCGCGAAGATCTGTGATCACCGATAGGCGCCCGATCCCAACTCGGCCAGCACGCGCTCGGCGATATCCAGCGCCGCGCGTGGCCTGCCGAAGCTGGAGGCCGGCGCCGGATCCGGCCACGAAGTCGGCGTTCCACTCCTCCTGCCCGGGGATCGGATCGATCACTACCATCGGCGTGCCGCGCGCCAGGATCTCGCTCACGATCAGCCCGCCAGACTTGGTGATGACCAGGTCGCTCGCGGCCACCAGATCGTCCACGTAGTCGATCCGCCCGAGCTTGAGCAGCCGCATCGACGGCCCGTCGTGGAGGTC
>DATFXE010000528.1:0-3091 GCA_035258585.1 Roseiflexaceae bacterium
CGATCGGCTGGGAGAACGCCGCGACGGCGAAAGAGCGCATCCGCTTTTCAATCAATCACTATTGGGACATGCGCGCCGGACGGCTCCCGAAGCATATTTGAGGGAACGGGTGACAGGTGATAGGTGACAGGAGCATTTCACGCTCCTTGACCTGCCCCCTGTGCCCTGTCCCCGCTAACCTAATTATGCCAGTAGACGATAATTTGCTGCCGCGGGAACGGCGGACCGCATATTCAGCCGGCGGGGTCATCTATCGAGATAATGGCGCCGGGTTCGAGGTGGCGCTGATCGCGACCAACGCGGGGCGCCGCTGGGGTTTACCCAAAGGCCATGTCCGGCGTGGCGAGGCGGCCGAGGCGGCGGCGGCGCGCGAGATCGCCGAGGAGACCGGCCTGCAGGGCGATGTCCTGCGCCATCTCGCGACGATCGAGTATTGGTTTCGCGCCGGCCCGACGCGCATTCATAAGTACGTGGATTTCTTTCTGCTGCGCTACACCGGCGGCGCTCTGGTGCCGCAGCAGGCCGAGGTCGACGATGCGCGCTGGTTTCCACTCGACGAGGCGCTCCAGCTGGCCAGCTTCGACCGCGAGCGCGATGTTCTGGAACAGGTTCGCCGCCTGGTCGAGGCCGGCGAGATGGTACGCGGCTAACGACGCGAGAAGAAAAAGATATTCATATGTCTTGATTGGGGAGGTCTGGAGGGGGCACCCAGAGGGTAGTCGGGCCCTCCAGACCTCCCCAATGGTGGTTCATAAGGGTAGGTAAGGAAGGGCACAGCCCTTCCTGATGCCTTTTCTGATCTGGGGGCGGCAAAGCCGCCCCCAGACTCCCACTTTCCAACGTCTCTTGAACCTTTGTAGTCTGAGCATGGCGAGGCCTCAATTGGAGATCACCGACGAGATGATCGCAGCGGCGGAGCAGCTGGCTGGCCTGCGCTTCACGGCCGGCGAGCGCGATTTGATGCGAGACGGTTTGCTGGAGCAACTCGAGCACTACGCGCGACTGCGCTCGGTCGCGCTGGCGAACGATATCGCGCCGGCGCTGTTTTTCGATCCGCTGCCGGCGCTGGCGCCCAATGCGGCGCTGCCCAACGACGATCGAACCGCAACTCACCCGCTTCCCACCAGCAGTGCCATCGCTGTGTCGGCCGCGGCGGATCTTGAGGATCTGGCCTTCGCGCCGGTCACGCAGCTGGCCGAGCTGATCCGGTCGCACCAGGTCAGCTCTGTCACGCTGACAGAGCTGTACTTGAGGCGGCTCAAGCGCTACGATCCGGCGCTGCGCTGCGTCGTCAGCCTGACCGAGGAGCTGGCGCTGGCGCAGGCGCGCCGGGCCGACGAAGAGTTGGCGGCGGGACGCTACCGCGGGCCGCTGCACGGCATCCCCTGGGGCGCGAAGGACCTGCTGGCAACTCGTGGCATCCGCACCACATGGGGTGCGACGCCATATCAGGATCAGGTGATCGACGCCGATGCGACAGTGGTGCGCCGCCTCGATCGGGCCGGCGCGGTGCTTCTAGCCAAGCTGACTATGGGCGAACTGGCGTGGGGCGATGTCTGGTTCGGCGGGATGACCAGGAACCCCTGGAATCTGGAGGAAGGCTCGAGCGGCTCGTCGGCCGGGCCGGGCGCGGCTACCGCGGCTGGGCTGGCCGGCTTTACGATCGGCTCTGAGACCTGGGGGTCGATCGTGTCGCCCGCGGCGCGCTGCGGCGTGACTGGCCTGCGCCCGACCTTTGGACGCGTCAGCCGGGCAGGCGCGATGGCGCTGAGCTGGAGCATGGACAAGATCGGCCCGATGTGCCGCTCGGTCGAGGATTGCGCGCTGGTGTTCCAGGCGATCTACGGCCCCGACGGCCAGGATACCAGCGTGGTCGACCGGCCGTTCAACTGGTATCCCGAGATCGATCTGGCGAAGCTGCGGGTCGGCTATCTCAAGAGCGCCTTCGACGAAGAGCGTGAGGGCCGCGCACAGGATGAGCAGACCCTGGAGATATTACGTGGACTTGGCGCCCAACTGGTGCCGATCGAGCTGCCGGATTATCCCGTCGCCGCGCTGAGTTTCATTCTGTTTGTCGAGGCGGCGGCGGCGTTCGACGAGCTGACCCGCAGCGATCGCGACGACTTGTTGGTGCAGCAGATCAAGGACGCATGGCCGAATATGCTGCGGCTGTCGCGGCTCATCCCCGCCGTCGAATATATTCAGGCCAACCGCGTGCGGGCGCTGATCATGCGGGCGATGGCCGATCTGATGCAGACGATCGATCTGTACGTCGCGCCCTCGTTCGGCGGCGACAACCTGCTGCTGACCAACCTGACCGGCCATCCGGCCGTCGTTCTGCCGAACGGCTTCACCGCTGCCGGCACGCCCACCAGCATCACCTTCAATGGCCGCCTGTTCGAGGAAGCTACGCTGCTGGCGGTCGCAAAGCTGTACCAGGATGCCACTGACTTCCACCTGCGGCATCCGGCGATGGATTTCGCGGGCGCCGCGAGCTGAGAAGAGAGATTGGAGATTCAATCGTTTTATCTCCAATCTCCAATCACCTCAGGCTGCGCACAAAATCCAGCATCGGGCCATCTTCAAGAACGGCCCCACGCTGATCGTGCGTGAATTCAACCGTCGCGCAGAGCGTCGTGCCGCAGCGCGGGCAGACCGGGTCGACGGCCGCGACCGTATACGATGCGCCGCTCAGGCGGCATGTCAGCGACCATAGCTCGGCGTTGTCGGGATGCTGCTTGACCAGCCACGCTTCGGTGGCGCAATCGCGATCGGGGCAAAACCACTGTTCCCATTCCATATCTATGCTCCTGCAGCCGGCGAGGCAGATCGCCTGAGGTGGCTGCGGCTAGTTGCGTGTATCGGTCGGCGCAGTTGGCCTTGTATAAGAGGAACGGCCGAACGGCGCATTTTCGTGTGTCTCTATTAGGCGAGAGGCAGGGAGTAGGCCGCCAACTGTGCTCCAAAGTTTCAGCTTACCACCAAGACACCAAGACACCAAGAATATCAGTATCCTCGGTGTCTTGGTGTCTTGGTGGTGTTCTTCGTTAGATCTACGATCGTCGAGACGCGTACGAAGCTACAACAGGTC
>DATFXE010000529.1:0-7193 GCA_035258585.1 Roseiflexaceae bacterium
CGTGACTGTGACATTGTTGGCCTTTGAATCGCCGCTGGCCTTCCAGGCGTCGACCACCCTCTGATAATCCGAAACCGCATCGGGACCGCAGCATAATAAGAAGTTGATCGTGACGGGTTCGCCACTAGCGGCCGGCGCCGCGGTAGCTGCCGGAGCCGCGGTAGCCTCGGGGGCCGCGGTGGCCGCGGGTGCGGCCGGAGCCGCGGTAGCCTCGGGAGCTGTGGTGGCCGCTGGCGCCGCAGGGGCGGCGGTGTCCGCTGGCGCCGCAGGGGCGCTGGTTGGGGCGCTGGTGCTTGGAGTCGCCGCACCTCCACACGCCGATAAGATCAGCGCGGCAGCGCAGAACATGAGCAAAACGCTTCTTCGAGACATGGAAGACCTCCCTTACAGGATGTCAACTCCTTTTGACAGGATGTCGAACACCGACCCTATGCCACGGATTCAGTGGGCCTCCAAATCTGAGCATCTGTCCGGTATGATTTGGTTTGGAGTATCACCTCCTTATCTATTGACCGCTGCATAAGCAGCTAAAGATGGCTGCTGGGGAGGTCTGGAGGACCGAAGGCCCTCCAGACCTCCCCAGTGGTGGGGTGTGGGGCGGCTTCGCCGCCCCACACCCCACCACAAAGTTTAGCTATTTGTGCAGCGCTCAGTAGGACCACTACCCTTCGATGATCTTAATCATGACCTGGCGCTTGCGCGGGCCATCGAAATCGAAGAACAGCAGCCCCTGTGAGTGACCGAGCACCAGGTCACCGTTCTCGATTAAAACAGTCTCGGTGTTGCCGATCAGGCTGGCCTTGATATGGGCAGCCGCATCGGAGGGCGTGTCGAAGATGTGGTGGAAATCGGTGCGGGTTGGCACCAGCCGGCGTACATCATCTACAATATCGCGCGGCGTATTAGGATCGACATAGCTGTTGATCGTGATCGCCGCCGTCGTGTGTGGCACCACACAGAAGCAGATCCCACTCTGCACGCCGCTGGCCTTGACGAGCGCGCGCACCTGGTCGGTGATGTTGGTGAGTGAATCGCCGAGCGAGGTTTCAATTGAAACTGTCTGGTACACCGCATCCTCCACAGGTAACACATCTGGCGTCGGTCCGCGACGGTGTGGCGCGGGGTTCGGGGTTCGGGCTCTGCCTTACCCCGAACCCCGCGCCTGTTCAGCTATACAGCATTCCGCGCTCCGGCGAGATCTTGTCTCCGCTTGGGAACCTCGTACCCAACTGTGGAGGCGCGCTCGATCAGCCTGGGTTCGACGACCACATTTCGGCCGTGTGGCGGTACGGCGCCGTCGATGCGATCCAGCAGCAGCTGGATCGCGCTCGTGGCCATGGCTGGGATAGGCTGCTCGATGGTCGAGAGAGGCGGACATGTAAATTCCGCGAGCGCCACACCGTCGAACCCGATCACCGCCACGTCGTCGGGGATGCGCCGCCCCAGCCGGCTGAGGGCCTGCAGCGCGCCCATCGCCATCAGATCGTTGAACGCGAAGATCGCGGTAGGCGGGTCGGGCTGCGCCAGCAGCGCCTCAGCGCCTCGCCAGCCGCTCGGCGGCATGTAGTCACCACGCTGGAGCAGGCGCGGATCGAAGCCAATGCCTGCGTCGGCCAGCGCTGCTCGATACCCGGCAACTCGATCATCGCTCAGCTGTGAGTTTGCCAGCCCGGTGATGCAGCCAACGCGCCGGTGTCCCAGCTCGATCAGATGCCGCGTTGCGTCGTAGCCACCCTTCGCATTGTCGACAAAGACGGCGTCCAGGTCGATCCGCGGCATGGTTCGCTCGAACCAGACCACCGGAGTGCCGCGTTTCAGCACCGGCCGGATGTGCTCCGCCCGCACCTCGAGGCTTATGCACACCATCCCGTCGACCCGGCGCGCCAGCAGATCGTCGATGGCCGACAGCTCGCGCTGCAGCGACCAGCCCGAGGTGCACAGGATGACGTTGTACCCGGCGGCATGGGCCGCGCTCTCGATGCTGCCGGCGATCCAGGCGTAGAACGGGATCTCCAGGCTTGGCACGAACATGCCGATCGTCCGCGTCTCTCGACAGCGCAGGCTGCGCGCCACCGCGTCGGGCCGGTAGCTGAGCTCCTTCATCGCTACCAGCACACGGTCTCGAAGAACGTCACTGACGGGTCGAGAACCATTGAGAACATGGCTTACGGTAGCCGTGGAAACGCCCGCCAAGCTGGCCACGTCTCGGATGGTTACCACTCATCATTACCTTTCAGGTGGATGAGAAGTAATCGTTTAACAGTTCAATGATGGGCAACGTCAGAATAACAGAGTATATACGGACTGTCAAGAGACTGCCGTGAGGCATCGCTGGCGCATCTTCGACAATCTACTTCACCACATCGCGCGGCAGCCGCATGCGCCGGCGGCGGCGCAGGATGACGAACGCGCCGACGATCAGGGGTGCGGCGGGCAGCAGCAGCAGCTCTGAAAACGCTGCTCGGATGGGGGCGCGCACCAGCCGGCCGCTGCCATCGATGGCCGTACCTTGCGGAGAGACCATGCGCACGCTGTAGGCCATGCCGCTGGTTTCGAGCCGGATCGGATAGGCGATGAAATCCGGGCTCGATCTCGACGAGGCTTCGCCAGGGACATAGGGCTGAACTTCGTAGCCGAGCGCGGTGTCGGCGAGCTGCCTGACTCTGTAGGGCGTCAACGCGCGTCGATCGACGACCTGGCCGCCCACGACGACCTCGAGCTGTCCGTCGTTCAGCGGCTCGCCGCTCACCCAGGTCCACTCGGACGTCTCGACGTCGTGGGCCTGAGGGTCCTGGAGCAGCGCATAGGCGCGCGCGAGGTACTCGCGCGTCACATGCGGCTGCAGGTACAGGTTGCTGCCCGGCGCGCCGAGGATGACGTCGCTCAGGTCGGTCACCTGGTCGGGTGTGGTCCAGCGAGTCTCGGGCACGACGGTATAGCCAACCGCGACGCGGCGTGGAGCAAAGACGACCAGGTCGCGCCGGCTCCGCGGGGCGATCGTGCCGTCGGGGCTGCGGAGATGAATCTGGTAACTGCCCGGCGTCAGCTTGATGGGAAACCCATCGTTCAGCCCGTTGCTGAAGATGTCGATCGGCGCGGGCGGCTGCGGCTCCGGCGGCACCGTGACGTTCTTGCCGGCCGCGCGCTGAGCGATTGCCGCGTCCATCGCCGCCGTCCACTGGCGCTGGGCCTCAAGGTACTCGCCCGACGCCTTCTGGTAGGCGTCCTGCTTGGCTTTGAACTGAGCCTGCGCCTGCTCGGCCTCGGCGCCCAGATACAGCCTGGCGTCGGTGGTCGTGCCACGGGGCGTAAACTGGATGGTATATTTGGTCGGGTCGATGGTCGCGATCAGCTGGCCGCTGCGCAGGATCTCCAGTTTCCCCGGCACGGGCTCGTTCACCAGAGTCCAGTCGGCCTGGTACTCGTTGGTGATCGGCCAGAAATAGATCTCGGTGATACGGGGCGAGATGACGCTGATCTGGTCGGCCAACAAATAGATCGCCGGCGCGCTGTCGGGCGCGAAGGTGCCCACGTAGTTCGTCGCGAACGCCGCGTTAATCCCATAGACAAATGCGCGCTCCTTCTTGGGTGTCTGCGCGTGCGCCTGGCGGCTGCCAAGCAGTAGCGCGATCAGCAGGGCGACCGTCAGAAGGTGGGCCAGCCTCCGGCGAACGACGAACGACGAACGATGAGCGACGAACGACGAACCCCGGCCTGAGCCAGGACGGAGGCGACGAACGACGAATGACAAATCACGAATGACGAACATCGAACGACGCCGACGAACTGGCGACTGGCGACTGCCGACTGAGCTGGATATTACGCGGTTCATGGGAGCACCCCCCGGCGACCGAGGCCCCAAATGGCCAGCCACAGCCAGACTCCGCCGCCGACCAGGGCCGCACCAGCCCGTAGCAGCAGGTCCGACCAGCTCGCGCGCAGCGCCGCGTCCAGGCCGCCGCTCAGCAACGCGATTGGCGACACCCAGTCGAGGCCGGCGTTGATCGCGCGCAGCAGGGTGCGTAGGAACAGCAGCGCATCGTAGTAGGTGCTGGTGGGCGGCACGCTCAGCAGCGCGCGGTAGCCACCCTGGACGCCCACGACCAGTAGCACGACTGCGATGAACACAAACATCGCGCTGCGGCTTGTGGACGCGATCGACGAGATGAACAGGCCCAAGGCGACCGCAACCAGCGCGAACACCGGCGTGATGGCCGCGCCGACCAGCAGCAGCGGCGGGAAGGGCAGGTTCGTGAGCAGCGCCAGCACCACCAGTAGGGGCGTCGTCAGCACCAGCATCAGCCCGTAGATCGCGATCCCGGCCAGCAGGTGGCCACCGAGCAGGCCGGCCGGGTCTACCGGCGCGAAAAAGAGCACCCGCAGGGCGCCCTGGTCGCGCGGGCGCGCGATCGCCAGGATGCTCCAGGCTATGACATACAGCATCGCCAGCGTCGCGATCGTCAGCAGCGGCAGGTAGAATGGACGCGACATGATCAGCAGTTTGCTGGTAGCGATGAAGTTCAGCGAGTTGTAGATCAACAACACAGCCAGCAGCAGGCCGACGGCCGCAGCGACGTACCAGGGCCAGCTGAGGAGCGCATCGCGCAGCTCCTGGGCGGCCACCTGCCGCATCACGCGCCCGCGCAGCGCCCAGGCGGGCGCGCGCAGCCAGGCGCGATCCGGCAGAGTCATGGGCTGTACATTGCTCATGCCACCCCCGCGAGCTGGACAACGTTTTGGCTTGTGATCGTCACAAATGCCTCTTCGAGGCTCATCTCTTCGCTCTGCATCTTGAGGATGACGCCGCCCGCCTCGGCGATCAGGCGCGAGAGGCGTGAGCGCGCGTCCGGCTGGGCACACAATGTCGCGTTGATCTGCCGCCCTTCCTGGCTGAGATCGAGCACATACGACGCGCTTTTGAGGCGGGCCAGCAGCCCATCGGGGACGGATTCGAGTTCGATGATACACTTCTGGTTCTGCGTCAGGCGGCCGCGCAGGCCCACCAGGGTATCCTCGACCAGCAAACGGCCCTGGTGCAGGATGCCAATCCGGTCGGCCGAACGCTCGATCTCCGAGAGGATATGGCTGGAGATAAAGACTGTCCCACCACGCTGGTGGTAGTCGTGGATCAGCTCGCGGACCTGGCGTATGCCGTGCGGATCCAGGCCGCTCACCGGCTCGTCCAGGATCAGCAGCTTCGGCTCATGCACAAGCGCACGGATGATGCTCAGCTTCTGGCGCATGCCGCGAGAGTAGTCGCGCGCCAGCCCATGCCGTACATCCCACAGATCGAGTCGTCGAAACAGCTCCTCCATCCGCCGCGTCGGCGCGTCGACGCCATACAGCCCCGCAAAGAATCGCACCATCTCCCAGCCGGTCATCTGGGAGGACTCGAACGGCTCCTCGGCCACAACGCCGATCGCGCACTTGAAGTGGAAGTCGCCTGGTGCGAGCGGCTCGCCGAAGAGCATGATCCTGCCGCTGGTGGGCTGCGTCAGGTTGAGCAGCATGTGGATGGTCGTGGTCTTTCCGGCGCCGTTGGGGCCAAGAAATCCGTAGATCTCGCCCGGACGAACGTGCAGGTTCAGGCTCTCGACCGCCAAATGACTCTTGTACCGCTTGGTCAGGTCTTCGGTGGTGATCATATTTGCCGCGACCGTGCTAGTGGGATCAGGGATCGGGATTATAGCATACTTCACCCTGGCATGCGCGTCAACACCGGCCTGGCTCTGCTGACATCACCACGCTGATGTTGCCTGGGGTTGGTGCTATAATGGGTCCATTCCCACTTGAGAGCGACCATCAAAGAAAGAGCCGAACATGACACAAGGGCTGCGTGTCCTGATCGCCGGCGAATCGTGGGAGACGCTGAGCTTCCACCAGAAGGGCTTCGATATCTTCACAACGACCTTCTACTACGAGGGGGTTGGGCCGCTGCGCGCCGGTCTGGAGTCCGCCGGACACATCGTCGAGTACATGCCCAGTCATATCGCGGCCACGAAGTTCCCGACCGAGATCGCCGGCCTGCGTGCCTTCGACGTCGTCATCCTGAGCGACATCGGCGCGAACACCCTGCTGCTGCATCCCGATACATTCGAGCGCTCGCGGGCAATGCCCAACCGGCTGACGTTGCTGCGCGAGTTTGTCGCCTCCGGCGGCGGCCTGATCATGGTCGGCGGCTATATGACCTTTCAGGGCATCGACGGCCGCGCGCGCTATGCTGGCACGGCGATCGAGGCGGCGCTACCAGTCACGCTGCACACCACGGATGACCGCGTCGAGGTTCCCGAGGGCGCGAAGCCCCGCGTCCAGCTCGCGGATCACCCGATCGCCGCCGGCCTTGACGACGAGTGGCCGCAGCTCCTCGGCTACAATCACCTGATCGCCCGCCCCGAGGCGGCGCTGGTCGCGACGGTGGCCGACGACCCGCTGCTGATCGCCTGGACGTTCGGGAGCGGACGGTCGGTTGCCTTCGCCTCAGACTGTGGGCCACACTGGGCACCGCCGGAATTCCTCGCCTGGAGCGGCTACGGGCGGCTCTGGTCGCAGATGGTGGCCTGGGCAGGAGGCGCGCTGTGAGGCTGAATACGTCCACCTGGGGCGACCCCTCGGCGGCCAGGACCGCGGTTCTCATCCATGGCGTCACGTCCAGCGCGGCGAGCTGGGTGCGCGTCGGGCCGGCGCTGGCCGCCTGGGGCTACTATGTCGTCGCCCCGGAGCTGCGTGGGCACGGCGAGAGCCCCAAGGCCGACGGCCACTATTCGCTTGATGAGATGGTCGGCGATCTTCCCGAGAGCGTGCCACTGGCCCCGACGCTGCTCCTCGGCCATTCGTTCGGCGGGGTGATGGCGATCCTTGCCACACAGCGCGGCCTGCTGAACCCCAGCTACCTCGCCCTGGAAGATCCAGTGCTGCACTTTGCCGACCGGCAACTTCCGGCGCGCCTGCTGAAGAACGACGAGGCCAACCTGCCGCGCGATGTCGAGGGAACGCTAGGGGCCAACCCAAAGTGGCAGCCGGTGGATGCCGAGGGGAAGGTGGCGTCGCTCCGTGCGATCAACTGGGACCACATGCGCCAGGTGTTCTCTGAGAACGCCCCATGGGACCTGCGAATAACCGTGCGCGAGGTCGCCAGGATGGTTCCGACGCGCCTGCTTCTGCCGGAGTCAAGCTTCTATGTTCCACCGCAGGAT
>DATFXE010000530.1:0-2398 GCA_035258585.1 Roseiflexaceae bacterium
GGTATAGGCCGCGGAGGCGGCCTTCGTAGCAGGAGCCGAGCGCTTTAGCGCGGCGGCGAGACCCGCCCACGGCCTGAAGGCCTGGGCTACTCCTACAAAGCCTGCCTTCGCAGGCTACCCGATTATTTTCTTAATGTTCATAACGCGTCAGTAGATGACATGAGAAGGAGTATAGCATTTGCGAGGGTTAGGCGCAAACGCAGCAACGCGCCGTAAGCGTCCACAGTTAGAATTAGGACTTACGCAGTTGGCGTTTTAGCAGGGGCGCGGGGGCCGCTGGCCCCCGAGAACCTTCTTTTTCTACCCACCTGTGGCGGCAAAGCCGCCACAGGTGGGTAGAAAAAGAAACAGGTTCTTTGGAGGGCTTTGCCCTCCAAACCTCCCAATCGCGTAACTCCTAAGAATATGGGACGCGGACGAACAGAAGGCGGATATCCGCGTCCAATTCAGGAGAAATGTGAACAATTGCAACGTGCGGGCAGGGCAATGCGTCGAATGTGTATATCCGATCAGTTGTGTAGCCCCACGAGGTGATGATGTCGTCAAGATCCGACACCTGTTTTGTCATCGCGATCGCCGGGCCATCGGGAGCTGGAAAATCGACCGCGGTGAGCAACCTGGTGGCACGATTAGGCGATGCAGCCGCGCTGTACTTCGACGATTACGAGGCGACGTCGACCTACCCCGACATGGCACAATGGCTGGCGGATGAAGCTGACCCGAATCAGTTTCAGACGCCCCAACTCAGCGCCGATCTGCGCACGCTGCGCGCGGGCGCAGCGATTGCGCTGCCGCAAGCGGGCCGGGTAGTCGAGCCGGCGCGCGTGATCGTGCTGGAGGAGCCATTCGGGCGCGAGCGCACTGAGATTGCCGACCTGATCGATTTCGTGATCTGCCTCGATCTGCCGCTGGGCATCGCGCTGGCGCGCAAGCTACAACGCATGCTAGGCTTTTTTCTGGCTGAACAGACGCCCGATGCGTTCGCGAAGCACTTGCAATTCTTCCTACCCTGGTATATCGAGTCAGGGCACGATTTATACTTGGCGGTGCAGCAGCGCGTGCTGCGGCAGTGCGACCTGATTGCCGACGGCAGGCTGCCGCCAGACGCCCTGGCCGACACAATCGCCGAACGATCCGCACTAGAGTGTTCTAGCCCAGCCGATCGAAGGGCAGTTCGACCACTTCGCCGCGGATAGCCGAGCCGGCGACGCCGACGATACTGCCAGGCGCAGCATGCGCGCTGCGGACATACGCCAGACCTATCGGGCCGAAGCGCGGCGAAACGACCACGCTGGTCAGGTCGCCGGCCTCTTTGCCTTCCACTTCCAGCTTGGCGGGGACGATAGACGATAGACGATGGACGATAGATGAGGCGTCATCCATCGTCTGTCGTCCATCGTCCATGGTCAGCCGAAGGCCGCGCAACATTTTCGCCAGCCGGCCGCGGCTCTCCATTCGCGCGATGATCTCCTGGCCGACATAGCAGCCCTTGGTGAAGCTCACCGCGTCGAGCAAACCAGTCTCCAGCGGAATATACTCCTGGCTCAGCTCGCGCCCAAACGCGCCATAGCCGCGCTCAACGCGCAGGATATCGAGGGCGGCCGCGTCGAGCGTAACCGCTCCAGCGGCTGTCAGCGCATCCCACACAAGATCGAACTGCTCCATTGGCGGGTACAGGGTGAAGCTGGCTGCGCCGATCGGCTCGCGCCCGGCCGCCAGCGTCGGCACGCCGGCCAGCTCGATCGGCGCGGTATGATGTGGGCGCAGCTCGCTCAGCACTGCGCCGGATACCCGCTCGAGCAGACCCGCAGCGCCTGCGCCATACACCGCGATCTGGCCATGCGAGCGGCCGGCCGCCTCCAGCGTCACCTGGTCGTTGAAGAAAATGTTCTTCTTCAAATGCGCCCAGACTGGCCCTCCCTGACCCGGACTGGTCACGATCAGCAGCGCATCCTCGAGCACGTGGACGGTCAGCAGATCGATGATCCGGCCGATCGGCGTCGTCAGGACGGTGCGCGCGCCCTGGCCTGGCTTGAGCCGCGCAATGTCATTGGTCGAAAGCCGGTGCAGCAGCGCGGCACGGTCGCGCCCGCGCATAAACACTCGGCCAGCCGTGCGCTCGTCCGCGAGCGCGGCACCGTCGAGCGCAGCACGATACCCAACCAGAGGAATGTCCAGAGTATCATTCATTATGTCATCTTCCTTACGGGATGCAGAACTGCTGGACGGCGAAATGCTCATCCTCCGCAGCTGCAAAACAGCATCGCTGCCAAGCTGGCGCATCCTAGAAGCTGGTACAATCAACCAAGCTCAGCGGCCTGCGCTTGGCGGCCAGCATGCCGCGACACTACTGATACGTGCATTGATACAGAATATCATTCCTTAGGGAGGTCTGGCG
>DATFXE010000531.1:0-4426 GCA_035258585.1 Roseiflexaceae bacterium
TCGTCGGCGGTGCGAACACACACGAACTGATCGCCGATAGCATGATGGCGCAGCCAACCCTCGACCCAATCGCGATCGCTGCTGGAGGCGACAGCGCACGGCAACCCCAGCTCGTGCGCCTGCCGCAATATCTCACGCACCCCGGGCAGCAGCGGCTGCACGGCGCTCAGGGCGCGTTTGGTCGCCAGCCGGCGAGCAAGCAGCGCCGCACGATCGATCGGCTGTGTGGAGATCTGCGCGAGATGCGCCAGCAGATCAAAGCCCTGGTTCGTGCCGAGCGCACCCTGCCAGAGATCGAGCGTCAGCTCATGGCCGTACTCGGCGTACAGGGCGCGCCAACTTTCGAACGCCGGCGTCTCTGTATCGACCAGCAGGCCGTCGAAGTCGAAGATCAGCGCCTGGATCATAGCTTGTAACATATCAGGAGTAACAGCTTGATTGACAAGATGACAAGATGACAAGATGAGCAATACCAGTCATCTTGTCATCTTGTCACCCTATCATCTTGTCAAGTTAGGCCCAGGCAGCCGCCGGCAGCGCCAGCGAGATGCGTGTGTAGGCGCCCGGCTCGCTCTCGGCCGTCAGCGTGCCGCCGACCACCGACATCAGCGTACCGTGCAGGCCCAGGCCGTGACCGCTGCCCTGCGCGGCGATCGTCACGGCGCCCAGGCCCACCCCGTCGTCCTCGATCGCCATCTCCAGACCATCACGCCAGGCAACTGATACTGCCAGATGGAGCGGCCGGGCCGCGTCGCCATTGCGGCCATAGCGCGCGGCATTGCGGATTGCCTCTCGCGCGGCGTAGAAGAAAACTTCGGCCGTCAGCGACGGAACGCTACGGGCGGCCTCGGCAGCCTCCGGCTCGACTTGCCAGCTCACGCCGTCGAATGCGCTGCTGAACTCGCCGTCGATCGCCTGCCGCAGCGCATCGATCAATCCTAGCCGCGCCAGCTCGGGCGCCGCCGTCGCAGGCATCGCGTGGAGCAGGTTGGCGATCTCGCGATGAACGTCGGACAGAAGGCTGATCACCTCCGACGAAGGACGAAGGACGAAGGACGAAAGCTGGTGGTCGGCAGATAAAAGTTGATCGGCACCATCGTAGCCACTTTGGTCTTTCGTCTTTTGTCTTTCGTCAATCCCAGTAGATTGAAGTAACAGCATCGCGGTGTGTAATCGCGGCAGCACATCGTCATGCAGCACGCGGCGGGTGCGCCGGTCGATCACCTGGCTCTCGGCCAGGCGCTGGCGCTGCAAAGCCATCAGACGGCGGGCCATCTCGGCGCTGGCGCGGGTGTCGATCAGCCGCTCGCCGGTGGCGCGGGCGATCTCGATCTCCTCCTGGGTGTATAGGCCGCCGTCGCGCTTATCGCCCAGCAGCAGCGCACCGATCAGACCACGCTCGCTCCACAGCGGCACCGCCCAGACCGCACCGCCGTACTGGTCGCCCGAAAGCGGGACACAGATCGTCGTCGGCGAGCTGAATTGCCCGGCCAACGCGTTGACGCTCTGCTCTGAGATCGCACTTGCCGACCCGGCCAGGGCGGCCGGCCCAACCAGCGGCGCGAGCGGTCCCAGCGCGGCCAGGTAGGCCACCCGCGCGCCCAGTACATCCTCGCATAGCGCGCGGAACGGCGCGGCGATATCGACCTCGGGCGGGGCGGCCGGCCGCAGCATGCGCTCGTACAGGCGCTGGCTGGCCACGAATGGGCGCAAATCGTTCATGCTGCGCTCGCGGTCGACATAGGAGCGCCAGCCGAGCAGCGCGTAGAACAGCGTCATCAGCAGTGTCGCCAGCAGCAGCCGGTAGACCGGATCCAAGTCGCTCGAGCCGGGCAGGCTGAGGCTCAGGCCCATCAGCCCGCCGTAGCCGGCCGCCAGCACCAGGCTGCGTCGCCAGTAGCGCGACAGCCCGCCGCGCGGCAGCGCCTTGCCGGTGAAGATCTCGTACGAGACAACTGCGCGGCCGATCAGCACGATCGCCACCGCCAGTAGAGCCGAGATCAGCAGGTCGAAGCTCATCAGCACCACGATCGTCCGCACGATGCTGTGGGCGCCAAAGATACGGCCCTGCACGCGGCTGAGGAACACCGCGACGGCGAGCCCAAGCATCAGGCAGACCAGCAGCAGCACCAGCGACGTGGCGATCAGCCACGGCCGTGCGCGGCGGCGGGCTTCATCGCCCATGAAGCGCTCGGAGGCCATCGGGTGGCGCAGGGCGCTGAACGAGAGCACGATGCACAGCGTGCTGTACAGTGGGTAGACAAGCGCGACGATCGGCAGCCCGGCCAGTAGAAAGACCTCGAACGGCGAGCGATTGACCACATCCTCATAGCTCGGCAGCGGGTTGGCGATCGCCAGCGATAGCAGCGCGCCCAGTCCCAGCGCGCCGACCAGCCCCACCCAGACTCGGTGGCGCAGCGTACTGAGCACGCCCGTGTACCAGGCGATCATGAGATACCACATATAGGGCGCGCCGACCACGGGCAGCCAGCTGATGCGCCACCAGAACTCGGTGTCCGGCCCCAGCTGATCGAGCGTATGGCTGACCACGGCCGAGTGGCCGGCGAAGAACAGCCCACCCAGGATCAGCCCACCGCCGGCCGCCCAGGTACCCCAGCGCCGCCGCTCGACATTCAGCAGCACCGTGAAGCCGAGCCACAGAAACGCGATCGTGTTGAACAGCGAGAGCGAGATAATCGCCCAGTCGAGCGCGATCAGGAGGTTGTAGTTCATCGCGGTTTACAGGTTAGCAGGTTAGAAGGTTTGCAATTTTGAAGGTTATGCATCGATCACATTGCGACGCAGTGAGTAATTTTCTATCCTTCTAAGGGATCTGGAAAATCTAAATCAGCCCTGGGGAGGTGTGGAGGGGCCTGCTGCCCATAGGCGTTAACTTAACGGATTACGTGTACCTTTCCAATCGATGCTGAACCGGCATGGGCCAACCGGTGGTATGGTGTGGGTGCTTGTATCCGCCCCTATCACCAGGAGGAATCCCATGCCGGTTCGCTCCCATCATACCCGGTCGTCCATCCGGCGGCAATCCCCCCCGACCGCGCCGGACAGCTGGATCAGCGAGGTGGTGCCGCGCTTGCCATCCGACCTGGATCAGCAGGCCAGGCAGCTGCAAGCCTTCCAGCGCGCCCGCGCCTTCGCCTGCCCTGCCGATCTGTTGCGCGGCCTGCTTCTCTATGCCCTCTCTCCCTTCGGCTTCCGCTTCCTGGGCGCCTGGGGTGTCCTGACCGACGTCGCCGATCTCTCGGCTGCCGGCTGGCACGACGCCCTGATCCGCTCGAGTGCCTTCCTGCTCTGGCTGATCGGCGAGTTGCTGGTCGCCAACGACCGCCCAGTCTTCATCACCCAGCGCATCCGGGGCCGCGTCTGGCTGGTCGATGCCTCCATGCTCGGCCAGCCGGGACAGAGCGGTGATGCCTGGCGGCTCCACATGGCCTTCGACCTGATCGCCGGGCAGATCGGGCAAGTCCACCTGAGCGATCGGCACACCGGGGAGCGCCTGGCCCACTTCCAGCTCCAGCCCGGCGATCTGGTGCTACTGGACGCCGGGTACGGCTATCGCGCCACGCTGGCCACGGCCCAGGCAGTCGGGGCTGCGGTGCTGGTTCCATTCACCCCCAGCACCTGTCCGCTCCAAGACGGCTGGGGCCGCGCACTCGATCTGCTGGCCTGGCTGCGGCAGGAAGGGTCGCCCATCCGCCAGCGCACCGCCTGGTGGACGTCTGCTGGGCAGCGTGGGCAGGTGCGGCTCGTGGCCAAACGGCGTGCGGAGCACCAGCGGCAGGCCGCAGAGCGCAAACTGCGCCGGAAGGCGCACCAACACGGGCGGGCGGTCAGCACCAGCGCGCTGTTCCTGTGTGGCTGGCTGCTGCTACTGACGACGCTGGACGCGACGGCCTGGGCCGCCACGGAGGTGCTGTGGCTCTACCGAGCGAGGTGGCAGGTGGAGCTGCTCTTCAAGCGCATGAAGCAATTGCTGCGCCTGGGGCGAGTGCGTGCCACCAGCGCAGCTGGCGCGACCGCCAGCATCCGCGCGCTGCTGGTGGCCTGGCTGCTCCAGGAGCAGGTCAGCACGGCGCTGCGAGGCCTGCTGCCATGCCTGAGCGCGCCAGTGGCGATGGGTGGCGAGGCGGAGACGAGGGCAGTGGTTAGCACCTGGACGGTGACGGTCATGAGCCTTGAGACGCTGCGGCAGCAGGTGGTCGGGACATGGACCGATGTCCGCGTCCGGGCGTGTCTGCCACGCTTGCGGCGCTTTCTGGTCAGTCGGAGCAGGCGTCCGCACCAGGAGACCGAAGTCCGCGCCTTCCTGACGGGCTGGCCCAACAGCGGCAGCCGCTTCAGCGACGTGCCGCATGATGGGAGGATCGATTGGTAATGTACACGCTATCAATTAAATTAACGCCTATGG
>DATFXE010000532.1:0-5047 GCA_035258585.1 Roseiflexaceae bacterium
AGATTGTGCTTGAGGATGGACGGCGCCTGCCGCTCCAGGATGAGTTCGAGCGCGCGCTGAGCGCATCCGATCGCGAGCGGTTCTTCCCGCTCGGCCTGCGCGACCCTTACGCCATCCAGCAGCTCGACTGGCTGCGCGCGATCGAGCGTGGCGGCGACCCCGAGACCAGCGGCGAGGAGGGACTGCGCGACCTGGTCTGCGCCTTCGCGATCCTCGAATCCTCGGCGCTAGGCCGCCAGATCACGCTGGCCGAGATGCTGGACGACCGCGCCGATACCTACCAGCGCGAGATCGACGAGCATTACAGGTTGGTGTGACGCCTAGACAAAGTCGCCGATATAGGGAAAGAAAATGCGCGCCGGCGTATTGGCCGGCGTATCGGCCAGCACAAGGTCGGCGGTCGTAGCAAAGGCATTGGTCGTCTGTTCCAGGTGCGTGACCCAGCGCTGGCTGGAGCCGGTCCCCGTCAGCTGCTGATACAGCAGGGCAACTTTGCCGCGGCTATTGATCGCCAACGCGGGATTCTTGGCGCTGGGGATAGTACGCAGATCGGGCGACCATGTGACACCGCGGTTCGTGGAGCGCCGAATGTGGAGCGTGTATACGCCGTCGCGCTGCGCCCAGGCGAGGTAGACCGTCGAGCTGTTGCGCCGAGATAGAGTCTGCTGAGAGCGGGCATGAGCAACGCATTCCCTAGTCCCGTCAACAGTGCTGCTCCGAGCAGCAGTGCATAGGGAGGGAGCAAGAGCAGTGCGACATTCAGCGCAGAATAGAGCAGGCTGCCCAGCGTGATCCGCAGCCTGGCAGGAATACCCTCGCCGAACCCTGCCAGGAGCATCGGAAAAGCGGCCAGCGCCAGGCCATAAGCACTGACAATGACACCAAATTGGGCCGGGCTATACCCGAGCACCTGCGCAAAGAAGAAAGGGTATTGCGGCAAGACAAAGGGGTAGATGAAGCTCATGCCACAATCGAGGAGCAGCAGCGGAAGAAATGCCCAGAGCAGTGCCGGCACAGGTGGTGCAGTGTTTATTGATCGCTTTTCGGCTTGTCGCGGCTTGATCCGACGCAGGCGCGCTTGTTGTCGTACATGCTCTGATAAGGTTTCTGGCAGCATCACCAACGCCAGCAAGGCCGCGATGAAGGCACTGGCCGCCGAGACCAGAAACGGGCTGGACAAGCCCCACGCCTGGCAGAGAAAGCCTCCGATAGCGGGACCAAGCGCGAAACCGGCCGCCTGCGCCGCACTAATCAAGCCGATCCAGCGCCCCTGTTGCGCTCTAGGAACACTGTCGCCGACCGTGGCCAGTGCGGCGGGCATCAGGCCGGAAATACTCACACCCTCGACAAAGCGAATCAGAATAAATACCAGCGCCAGATTGATCGCGGCCAGTACCAGATTGGTCACGATAAAGCCAGCCAGCGAGAGCAGCACGATCGGCTTACGGCCAATGCGATCGGCGAGCGTCGCGATCGGGGTACTGAACAGCACCATCCCCAGAGCAAAGGCGCCCTCCATCAACGCCAACGTCCCCGCCCCTCGGCCCAGCGCCGCTAAACGCTGAGGAAAGACCGGCACAATCATGCCGAAACCGGTCATCAGCAAGGCGATACAAGCGGAGAGAAATGCCAGGGCCGTTGTCAGAGGCTTCGGTTGTGTGACCGGTGGAGTGGTCAGCGTCGTATCTACGCGTACCTCCATCGTCGTTGCCGTGGTTGTCTCCTGATCGGCTCGCGTTCTCTGCATACCTTTCATCCGTTTTCTCTGGCTGTGGGCGAGCGGGCACAGCAGATCAGCTCAACAATCGGACGGCCGTCCACTTTACTTCTGTTTCTGCTCCTCGTCGTCGGTGGCTAAATAGCAGCGCAGCAAGGTCAGCACTTCAGCGATCAGCTGTTCGGTGGGCACCGCGAGATCGAGCATCAGCGAACCTATGGACATCCCGATGACAAGCAGCTGAATCACCGCCGCGATGGCGGCCGAATCGTGTCGTTTGAGCTGGCCCTGCGCGATGGCCAGCTCGATCTCAGCCTGGGCGCGTTGCATAGTAGAGGTATACATCTGTCGCAAGCGCGGGGCGATCTCCGGTCGCTGAGCAGCCAGCGACAGGAGATGGAGGTTGAGGAGGCTCATTTCGCGCTCTGCTTCGGTACTGGAAAGATTAGTGCGGACAATCAGGTCGAGCTTAGCTGGCCAAGAGGTCTGGTCTTGCAGCAAGGCAAAGAAGCGATCAGTGGAGGTGCGCGAGACGTTTTCCAGCACAGCTAGGAGAATGGCATCTTTATCTTTGAAATGATAGGTCAATACGCCATTGGAAATACCGGCCTCCTGACAAATATCGGCAAAGGTGGTGGCAGCCCAGCCTTTGCGGGCCAGCAGGCGTTCTGCAGCAGTAAGAATTTGGTGGCGGCGACGAGGATGAACATCGACACGATTCATGACGGCTCCTTATCAGAGTGAGCACTCTAAAATGGAGTGTACACTCTAACACCAAACCTGTCAAGAGTGCTCTCTACACAAACAACTAATACCTTCGCTGGGGAGATGTGGAGAGGCCTTCGGCCTCTCCACATCTCCCCAGGTGGGCTCACAAGGGTAGGTAAGGAAGGGCACAGCGCGATCGACCTGAGCATTGAGGAAGGCGAGAGTGTCGGCTATGTCGGGCCCAACGGCGCCGGCAAGTCGACCACTGTCAAGATGCTGACGGGCATCCTGGTGCCCTCGGCTGGCGAGGTGCGCGTGCGCGGGCTAACCCCGCACCGCCAGCGGATCGAGACCGCACGCAATATCGGTGTGGTCTTTGGGCAGCGCACGCAGCTCTGGTGGGATCTGCCGGTGCAGGAGTCGCTGCGGCTGCTGGGCGATATCTACGAGGTTCCGGCGGATCGCTTCGCGCGCAGCCTGGCAGAGTGCGTCGAGCTGCTCGATCTGGAGCCCTGTTTCTGGCCACGATACTCGTTAGCTCGGTGCTGCTGATCGGCGCGATCAATCTGGCGACCAACTGCATCGCCTTCTGGGAGCCGTCGTCGAGCAGCTCATTCCCGTTTATGGTGCAGAACTTCCTGGAGTTAGCCAAGTTCCCGCTCAGCCTGTACGATCGCTTTGTCCAGGGGCTGGTGACATGGGTGCTGCCGTTTGCCTTTGTCAGTTACTACCCTGGCATCGTACTCTTAGGCAAGCCAGCGGCCAGCCCATGGCTTGGCTGCCTCGCGCCACTGGCTGGCCCGGCAGTCGCGCTCATCACCACGCTGATCTGGCGCGCCGGGCTGCGGCGCTACCAGGGGACCGGGCATTGATGTGTTCAGGTTTGCGGAATGCTGCGTCAGCTTGTGACGATAGACGATAGACCACCAACGATGTGATGTCGTCCATCGTCGAGCGTCTATCGTCGACAGGAGTTGGTGCAAACGTGTTTGTGATCGGCCTGATCTCGGGTACCTCGCTTGATGCGATCGACGCCGCGGTGGTCGAGATAGTACAGGACGCTGACACGATCTCGCTCGGCCTGCGCGCCTATGTCGAGCGGCCCTACCCGCAGCGCCTGCACGAGCGGCTCCTCGCGATCCTGCCGCCTGGTGTGGGTAGCGTGGCTGAGGTATGCGAGCTGCATGTGCTGGCGGGCGAAGCCTTTGCAGCGGCGGCGATCGCCGTGACCGCCGAGGCCGGGCTGGCACTCGAACAGATCGACCTGATCGCCTCACACGGGCAGACGGTGTATCACCAGGTCGGCCCCGGCCGCACCCGCTCCACGCTCCAGCTTGGCGCGCCGGCGGTCATCGCCGAGGCGACCGGGCGGACGGTGGCGGCCGACTTCCGGCCGCGCGATATCGCAGCCGGTGGCCAGGGCGCGCCGCTGGTCCCGTATCTGGACACGCTGCTCTGGTCGCATCCTCACCACACTCGGGCGCTCCAGAACATCGGCGGCATCGCCAATGTCACCTACTTGCCCGCCGCCGGAAGAGACAAGGAGACAAGAGACGAGAGACAAGGGACGAGAGCGACAAAGTCCCTCGTCTCACGTCTCGCGTCTCGCGTCTCTTGGTCTGAAAGGTCGGTCGTCGCCTTTGATACCGGCCCCGGCAACGTGCTGATCGACGAGGCAGCGCGGGCGCTCTCGTCCGGCGCGCTTGCGTACGATCGGGATGGCGTGTGGGCGGCGCGCGGGCAGCCTGACGAGCAGCTGCTCGCAGAATGGCTCGGCGATCCTTATTTCTTGCAGCCGCCGCCAAAATCGACTGGCCGCGAATACTTCAGCCCAGCGTACGCCCAGCGCTGCCTGCAGGCGGCGCGCCAACGTGGGCTGAGCGACGAGGACTGCATGGCCACGCTGACCGCGCTCACCGCCCGCTCGATCGCCGACGCGTACACGCGCTTCTTGCCGGCGCCTCCCGAAGAACTGATCGTCAGCGGCGGCGGCGCGCGCAACCCAACGCTGCTGCGCATGCTGGCCGACGCGCTGCCCACCACCAGCCTTAAGCCCTCGGACGTGTTTGGTTTAGCGGCTGGTGCGAAAGAAGCGCTGGCGTTTGCTCTGCTCGGCTACGCCACGCTGCACGGCTGGCCGGGCAACATTCCCGCCTGCACCGGAGCGCGCCACGATGCGGTGCTTGGCAGCCTCACGCCCGGCGATAACTACCTCGATCTGCTGCGCTGGGTCGCCGAGATGCGGCATATCCGGCCGCTTCGGGCTGTTCTTGCATGATGTCGGGCCTAACCCGGCGACAGCGACAGTATGGGAATGCGCTGCGGTGCATTTCCATACTGTCGCTGTCACAAAATAAATCATGAGTCATCCCGTTTTTACCACGCTGGCTGCGAGGGCGTGGGAATGCGCCGCGGCGCATTCCCACGCCCTCGCAGCCACAAAAGAAAGCAGTACGTGCGACCGGCAGATTGGAATACTGCCTCGGCAACGATATGAGACATGCTGCATCACAATGCCCAAAGATCCGCTTGTAAAATTCGGGATGACTCATGAAAAAGGAACTCTTTGGAGGGCAAAGCCCTCCAAACCTCCCAACTGCGTAACTCCTAAATCTAAAATCC
>DATFXE010000533.1:0-6429 GCA_035258585.1 Roseiflexaceae bacterium
GGCCAACGTATCGTGCTGCTGGAAAAGAACGAGCGCGTTGGTGGCAAGCTGAATATCGTCAGCGAGGCCGGCTACATCTTCGACACCGGGCCGTCGCTGCTGACGATGCCTTGGGTGCTGCGGGAGCTGTTCGAGACCGCCGGGGCGCGCTTGGAGGATGAGCTGCGGCTCGTCAGAGTCGAGCCGACCTGTCGCTACCGCTGGCCCGACGGCACACACTTCGACGCGTTCCAGAACCTGGCACTGCTCCTACAGGAGATCGGCCGGATCGATCGACGCGACGTAGGCGGCTTTCTGCGCTTCCTGGCCTACGCCGAGCGAATCTACCAGGCCGTGGCTGGGCCATTCCTCCTGCACCCGTTCGATGGCCTGCGCGACCTGATCACACCGGCGCTGCTGCGCGATACCTGGAAGATCGACCCGCTGCGGACGGTCGACCGGGCGGTACGCTCGTTCTTTCACAGTCCCTACCTGCGGCAGGTCTTCAACCACTACGCTACGTACAACGGATCCTCACCATACCAGGCCCCGGCTACCTTCAACCTGATCGCTTATGTCGAGTTCACCCAGGGCGGTTGGTACCTGCGCGGCGGCATGTATACCCTGGCGCGTGCGCTGGACCGGCTGGCACGTCGGCTAGGCGTCGAGATTCATATCTGCACCTCGGTCGAGCGCGTGCTGGTGCGCAATAACACCGCGTGCGGCGTGGCGCTGGCCAACGGCGATCGGCTGGACGCGCGCGCGGTGATCGTCAACGCCGACCCGCGCTACGCCTACCAGGAATTATTGCCGGAGCAGCGGCGTACCGCAGCACGGTTGGCGCGTCTGGAGCCCTCGTGCAGTGGCTTCATCCTGCTGCTGGGGATCGACCGAACCTATGCCGGCCTGGCGCATCACAATATCTTCTTCTCGGCCGACTACCAGCGCGAGTTCGCGGCGATCTTCGGCAAGCGCGTGCCCGCGCCCGACCCGACCGTATACGTCTGCGCCACCTCGCTTAGCGATCCTGCGCATGCGCCGCCCGGCCACAGCAATTTGTTTGTGCTAATCAATGCGCCGGCGCTTGGCCCGCGCCTCAATTGGGAGCGCGAGGCCCACGCGTATCGCGATACAATTATCCGCAAGCTCGAACGCATGGGGCTGGAGCGGTTGGAGCAGCACATCGCCTACGAGCGGATCATCGCGCCGGACGACATCCAGGCGCGCTACAACGCGCCGGGCGGCGCGATCTACGGCCTGGCGTCGAATCGGGTGTGGACAGCATTCTTGCGACCGCCACTGCGCGCTCGCGACCTGCGGCAGCTCTACTTCGTCGGCGGCGGCACGCACCCCGGCGGCGGGATTCCGCTGGTGCTGCTCTCGGGTCAGGCGGTAGCGAAGCGGGTATTAGCCGACCAAGATAGTGCATAACCTGCAACTGCATGTTATTATCACCGTTGGGGATGCTATCACCAATAGTACTATATCTATGTATTCTCTTGCCAGTAGTCCAAAGCTAGTATTAAAATCCATGCCGGTCTGATGAGGTATCATAACGGATGCTTTACATATATCGTACTCTAATCGTTAATTTTCGATAAAAGAAAGCTTGACTCGCCCTGTGGCGCGGTGCTATCATGCCTGTGAAGCCTCAAGAGAACATCGCAACACAGAACTGTACCTAGACAGCCAAACGATGACCATGAAGTAAGCAAGCGGCGCGCTCTCCATAGGTGTCAAGACGACGGAGGGGCGACCGTAAGTCGGGGAAAAGGCGACAATCTCAAGGGGGACCGCCGGGAACCTGACAAGCAAGCGCCAGACCGCTGAAGGAGCGGCAGGATGCTGTGTGAGCTAAAACGTGGTTCTTTGCAGCAAAGCTCACCTGTGGAAGCTGTAGTGCTTGTAGCCACAGAAGACCGAGCGATGCCCGAACGTAAAAGCTGGCACGGCGGCGATCGCCGAATGTCGAGCAACGCGCGGGAGACTGCGAAGTAGGTAGGCTGGCAAGGAAAAGTTCCGCGATGTTCTCCTGAGGCATCATTATGCCCACGACGTTCGAGCGTTTCAACGTTCGAACGTTTTCATGTCATCCGCCAGCCGCCATCCACGGCCAGCGTCTGCCCGGTGATATAGGATGCCAGCGGCGAGGCCAGGAAGACGATCGCAGCCGCGACTTCTTCCGGGCGGCCGGAGCGGCGCAACGCGATCACCCGCTCGCCCCATGCCCGCTCCTCCTGCGGCATGACATCGAGCATCTCTGTCTCGACCAGCCCCGGCGTCACCGCGTTGACCGTGATATTCCAGGCGGCCGCCTCGCGCGCCAGCCCGCGTGTGATTCCCAACACTCCGCCGGTAGCGGCGGAGTAGTCGGCTTGGCCGGGGCCTCCGCCGACGGCATGCAGCGCGGACACATTGACGATCCGTCCGTAGCGAGCCTTCATCATCGGGCGCAGCACGGCCCGGCAGCTATGGTACACCCCGTCGAGGTTGGTGGCCAGGATCGCCCGCCACTGATCGACTCCCAGCTCGGCGAATGGTGTGTAGGCGGCCAGGCCGGCGCAGTTCACCAGCACGTCGATCCTTCCCCAGTGCTCCAGCGTCGTCTGGACAAGCGCCTCGGCCGACTCGCGCGCGCGCACATCAACCTGCTGCGCCAGCACCGCGCCGGGCAGCCCCGCGCACGCGTCGACAGTCGCCTCGGCGTCGACACGACGCTGATGGTAGGCGGCGATGACCCGCGCCCCGCGCCCGGCCAGCATCTGCACGGTCGCCCGCCCAATACCACGCGAGCCCCCGATGACGATTGCGACTTGTTCGGTGAAGTCCATTGCGAGTATGTCAGTTGTCAGCAGCTCGCACAACTGACGACTGACGACTGACAACTAACCACTAAATGAGCGCAGGCTCGCGAGATCATTGACATTCACCAGCCGCGCGTCCGGCGCGATCCGCTTGATCAAGCCGGTCAGCACGCTGCCAGGGCCAACTTCGACGAAGGTATCGACACCGTCGGCAGCCATGCGCCGCACCGAAGCGATCCAGCGCACCGGTGAGGTCACTTGGGCGACCAACTCGTGGCGGATGGCTTCTGCGGCCCGCAGCGGCTCAGCAGTGACATTCGAGATCACGCTCGTTTGCGCGTCGGCCATCGCGGCCTCGGCCATCGCAGCCGCCAATCCTTCGGCTGCTTCTCGCATCAGCGGCGAGTGGAACGCCGCGCTGACTTTGAGCGGCAGCACACGCTTGGCGCCGCGCTGCTTCGCCAGTGCACAGGCCCGCTCGATCGCCGCGCCAGCGCCGCTGATCACCAATTGACCTGGCGAGTTGTAGTTGGCGATCACCACCACCGCGCCTTCCGCCGATACTTCGCGGCAGATCTGCTCGAGGGGCGCTTCATCCAACCCGATGATCGCCGCCATGCCGCCCTCGCGCGCCTCGGACATCAGCTCGCCGCGTTTGCGCACCAGCCGCGCGGCGGTCGTAAAATCGAGCGCGCCAGCCGCGAGCAGCGCCGAGTATTCGCCCAGGCTATGCCCCGCCACGAAAGACAAGGAGACTGGGAGACCGGGAGACCGGGAGAGGAGCCGATCATCTGTTTGCCTCCTTGTCTCCGTGTCTCCGTGTCTCTCGGCTAACACCGCCAATAGCGCCGCGCTCACGGTCAGCAGCGCCGGCTGGGCGTTCTCAGTCGCCGTCAGCACATCCTCGGGACCCTCGAAGCACAGGTGTGACAGCGCAAAGCCCAAGATTGCGTCGGCCTGGTCGAAGACCGCCCGCGCCGCTGCCGACAACTCATACAGGTCGCGCCCCATGCCGACCGACTGCGAGCCCTGGCCGGGGAAGACGAATGCCGTCGCCACTATCCCTCCAATTTTTAGACAAGAGACACGAGACGCGAGACAGGAGAACTTTCTCGTATCGCGTGTCTCTTATCTCCTGTCTCCTGGCTTCTGTCTAATGCGGGTGGCCCCAGCGGATCACCGCCGACGCCCACGTCAGCCCGCCGCCGAAGGCTGTGAGCAGCACATTATCGCCATCCTTCAGCCGGCCCTGCTCGGCGGCCTCGGCCAGGGCGATCGGGATGGTGCCGGCCGAGGTATTACCGTAGCGGTCGAGGTTGACGAACATCCGCTCCATCGGCACATCCAGGCGCTTGGCGGTCGCCTCGATGATGCGCAGATTCGCCTGGTGCGGGACAATTAAGGCCACATCGCCGGTAGTCATCCCAGCCTCGGCCAGCGCCTGTAGCGACGAATCGCCCATACCACGAACAGCCAGCTTGAAGATCTCGCGGCCGTTCATATAGACATACTGCCGGCCCTCTTCCAGCAGCTCAGGCGTCGCCGGCAGCCGCGTGCCGCCGGCGTCGACCGCCATCAGGTCTTCGTCCTTGCCCGATGCGCCCAGCACGCACGAAAGCTGGCCGTACGGTTGCTCGCTTGGCTGAAGCACAACTGCGCCCGCGCCATCGCCAAACAGCACGCAGGTGTTGCGGTCGTTCCAGTTGATGTAATGTGTGAACACATCGGCGGCGATAAACAGCACATTGCGGGCCGCACCGCTGCGGATCATGCTGGTGGCCACGCTCAGGCCATACACAAAGCCGCTGCACGCTGCGGCCAGATCAAAGGCCGCCGCGCGCGGAATGCCCAAATTGGCCTGAACTGTGCATGCGGTTGCCGGAAACGGCCGGTCGGGTGTACACGTGGCCAGGATGATCAGATCGATCTCGGAAGCCGCCAGGCCGGCCCGCTCGATCGCCCGCCGCCCGGCCTCGGTCGAGAGCGTCGAGGTGCTTTCGCCCGGGCCCACCACGCGCCGTTCACGAATGCCGGTGCGCGTCCGAATCCACTCATCCGAGGTGCTGACCATGCGCTCGAGTTCGGCGTTGGTTAGCACACGCTCAGGGACTGCCATGCCCCAGCCAGTGATCGCGGCGTACTTGGCCATGATTTCACCTAATAAATAAAGGAAGGATGCGAGACACTGGCTGCACGGGCATCCGGTATCTCTCATCCTTTCCGAGTCGAGGCGCCGCGCCCCATGCTACTCATTCTCCGATTGGTTGTCCTGCTCGATCACCTGTCGGCCGCGATAGCTGCCACAGTTTTTGCAGACATGATGCGCGCGCATCAATTGGTTGCATGTCGGGCAGGGAACCAGCGTCGGCGCGTCGAGGCGCTGGTGCTGGCGGCGATTACCACGCCGGTGGCGCGAAACTTTTGTCTTCGGTACGGCACCCATTGTTGTGTCCTAAATCCTTTCCCTTTATTGTTTGGAAGTTAGAAAGTTAGCCTGTTCGAACGTTTCAGCCTTAGGCATGGTTCAAACGTACTTTACACTTTGGGTGGGGGTTTGGGGGCGACGCCGGGTACCCTCTGGGTGTGGGCACCCGGCCGCCTCCGCACCCCCACCATTGGGCTCACAAGGGTAGGTAAGGAAGGGCTGCGCCCTTCCTGATGCCTTTTCTGGTCGTCGTACTGGCGGCAAGGAGGCCAGTACGACGACCAGAAAATCTGATCTGGGGGCGGCCGGGTGCCCTCTGGGCGTCGCCCCCAGACCCCCACTTGGTGTGTTCGAATTGAAACATGCCTCACAATCTGCTAACTTTTTAACAGGCTTTTCAAAACGTCAAAACGATCGTCGCCCTCGTCGCTTTGGCAGCCACACTCTCCAGCGTTCAGATCGGCGCCGCAGTTTGGGCAGAGTCCTTTGCAATCCGGCTTGCAAAGCGGCTGCATCGGCAGCTCGAGCAGCGCGTACTCGCGCAGGACTTCTCCGATATCAACCAGGTGGCTCTCGTCGATGAAAAACGGATCTTCTTCATCCGGCTTGGGCAGCGGGGCGCCAGTGTTGACCTCGATCTTGGAATGAAACTCATCGCGGAAGTGTAGGTCAACCTGTTGCTGCGACGGATTCAAGCAGCGTATGCATGGTGTTATCACGACGCCATGGGCGTCCACATCCACCAGCACGCCGGTAGCAGTGCGTGTGAAACGCACCTTGCCGTCAAGCTGCTGAAGTGTCGTCTCGTCGTCCAGCGGCAGTGCGTCTTCGGCGAAGGTGTAATTTCGCCGCGCGCCCACCTCCTCGCGGAGCAGCTGAGCGACATTGAACTTCAGATCAGTCATTGGTTTGTGTATGTGCATATGTAAACGCTCCTGTGCGCTCACAGAAGCTGCATTATAGGCGAGCCACGCCGCGCTGTCAAGCCACAAACACCAGTTGAGCCACAAAGGTCCTAGAGATCACCGAGGATATCAAGCAAGAAGATGTTCTCTGTGTTTTCTGTGGCTAAGCTATCGCATAGTGGTGTCAGAGGCAGATTGCAGCTCGCGCAAGCCATTCTGTACGCTCGCGGTCAGCCTGGCAAGACGCTGCTCCAGTTCTTCCAGCACCTGGCGGGCATACTCATCGGCCCCGGCTCGCACGGCAGCCGCATCGCGC
>DATFXE010000534.1:0-9226 GCA_035258585.1 Roseiflexaceae bacterium
TGCAGCCCCTCTAAACCTCCCCAGTGGTAGATTCAGTCTTTGACGATCTTGAACATGACATACAGCGGCTCGGTGCCCTGGCCGAAGCGCTCCTCGAGCGGGTGGACGACCTTGGCGAGAAACCAATCCTTGAGCACAAAGCGCCGCCAGTACTTGGTCAGCCTGGTCTCGTGGTACATACCGTTGAGAATGCGGCGCCCGAAGCCGCCCCAGCGCACCACGCGCCCGCCGGAAGGCGTAATATACGTCTCCTCGATATCCTGATCGTTGTAGAAGCGAAAGAACGAGCCGGACTTGCCCTCCTGCACGAAGGCGTTGCGCTCGACCTGTTTGAATCTACGAATGCCCTTGAAGAAATCCTGCCGTTCGGAACGCGTGTACGGGATCGTAATCACCGCCACGCCGTCTTTCGCCAGCACGCGGCCGATCTCGCGGCCGACCGCCTCGTCGTCGGGGATGTGCTCGAGCGAGGAGATCGCGCTGAGGCGCCGGCCCGCGCCATCCTTGATCGGCAGCGCGGTCGCGTCGGCTACCACCGGGTAGACACGCCCGTCGCCGGGGCGCGCGGTCGCGCGGCTCTTGCGCTGCTGCCAGCGCACCCGATCGGCGTCCAGCTCCAGCACCACCGTGCTGACGCCCTCGCGCGCCAGCATCTGCGGGAAGGTGGCCGTGCCGGTGCCGATATCCAGCACCAGGTCGCCGCGCTTGAGATCCAGCGCCTCGGTACACCAGGGGTACTCGATCAGTCGCCACAGGCTGAAATCGTTGATCGTGTCTCTGAGGATCTTCCAGCCATTCAGCGCCACCTCGTAGCGGAGGGTGCGGCCGGCGGGCAATTGGACTTGTTTCGTCATGCTTTTTACTCCAATATATCATCGTTCGAGCGTTCGAACGTTCGTGCCTTGGCCTGAACAAACTTCACATCTGGCTGGACCGACTGGTACACCTCGACCACTCGCTCCACCAACATCGCCGGGTCGAAGCGCTCGGCCATGCTGCGCCGCCCGCCCTCGATCAGCCGCGCGCCCAGCTGGGGATCGCCCAGCACAGACAGGATGGCATTCGCCAGGGCGGCCGTGTCGTCGTAGGGGATCAGCAAGCCATTCTCGCCGTCGCACACAACCTCATTCACCACCGGGATATCGGTGCTAATCACCGGCGTGCCGGCGGCCATGCCCTCCAGCAGCGGCAGGCCAAAGCCTTCGTAGCGCGATGGAAACGGCAGCACATCGCTGGCGCGCAGCAGCGCCAGCTTCTCATCCTCGGAAATCGTGCCCAGGAAATGCAGGTTGGCCGCAACCGCGCGCTCGGCCGCCAGATGCTGGAGATTGGCGCGCTGCTCGGGGTTGTGCGTGACGAACACGAACGACGCCTGCGGGTAGCGCGCGACCACCGCTGGCATGGCCTCGATCACCATGTCGTAGCATTTGCGCACCGTCAGCTGGCCGATGTAGGGGATGATCGGGCGGGTCAGGGGCAATTTCAGCTCCGGCGCCGGCCCGTGCATGAACTCCATATCCAACCACAGCGGCGTCACCGCCATCGGCAGCTCGCCGAAGCCGATCGCGGTAAGGACATCGGCCTCGTGGCGCGAGCAGGGGATGAAGGCGTCGACGTGGCGCAGCGGCTCGTGGATCGCATAGTTGCGGAAATTCTCGCGCAGCCGCCCCTCGCGCAGCGTGCGCAGCAGCGCGTCGCGCACGGTATAGATCAGCCACTCCGGGTGGGGCTGGTGCTCGTACGGCCGCTCGCGGTCGGCGATCAGCCAGCGGTCGTGGTAGGGCCCCAGCCAGGTCCAGACGATCGGGATGCCGTGCGCTTTCAGCCAGCGCACCGCGCACCAGGCCAGCACATTGCGCGGGTGCAGAATGTGCGCCACGTCGGGCCGCGGCATAGCCTCCAGCGCAGCGACCAGGTCGCGCGCCGGGTAGAACTCAGGCCGGACGCGCCGCACCTGGATGCCGTCGATCGTCTCCGCGCGCCGCTCCAGGCCCAGATGCGGTGAATCGGGCTGCCAATATGTGATCGCGTGGACCTGGTGGCCGGCGCGCACCAACGCCTGGCCGAGCGTGCGCTCAGGCCAGTTGCGAAAGTGGCGGCTGACTCCGCCCAGGCCGAGGATGAGTACTCTCATTTGTTCGCAGTAGGCAGTAGGCAGTGGGCAGTAGGCAGTTATCGATATGACAGTGTCGACCGCTTACTGCCGACTGTTGAGTTACAAGAGACGCAGCAACCAGCGCTTGAGCGGCAGCCTTAGCTGTTCGATCTGGCGGCGGTCCTGCGGATCGACTCCGCCGAGCAGGCGCAGCGTGGCCAGAAACACGATGCTGCCCGCGCCGGCGATCGCGGCCAAGGGCAGCACCATCCATAGCCGCGCCAGGCCGTGCGCGCTCGGATCGGCTGGCGGCAGGAACGCGCCGAGCATGGCCACCAGCGCGGCCATGACGGCGCTCGCCAGCGCCACCCGCAGCGTCCAGCGCCACGGCCAGCGCAGGCCAAGCAGCCGGTAGCCGCTGCCTGTGGCCCACACACCGGCCAGCACGCGCGCCAGCCCAAACGCCAGCGCCGCGCCGACGATGCCGAGCGCCGGGAGCAGCACCACCACCAGCGGCACGCAGATGAGCGTCAGCAGCCGCGAGATGATAATCACCCGCAGCCGCTCGTAGACAATCAGCGCGTTGTGTGCGGTGGTCAGCAGCGATTCGAGAAACAGGCACGGCACCAGCACCCAGACCAGCGGCGCCGCCGCGATATACTCGGGCCGCAGCAGCCCAAAGATCGGCTCGGCCAGCAGCAGCAGCCCGACTCCGCCGGGGAGCAGCAGCAGCACCTGCAAGCGCACCAGCGACTGGTAGGCGCCCAGCAGCGTGCCGCCCTCGCCCTGCCGCACGCGCGTGAACAGCGGCACCTGCACGCCGACCATCGGCGTATACAAATAGGCCAGGATCACGCGGACGATATTCACGCCCGCAAACAGGATGGCGATATCGAGGGCGTCGGCGGCGAAGAAGGCCACGAAGCCGGCGCTGGCCAGGAAGTCGGTGGCGGTCATCAAGAAGGAGACGCCGCAGTAACGCGTGAAGCCCTCCGGCAGCCAGCGGCCATCGTCGGTGGGCTGGGGCAGGCCGGCGCTCTCGCGGCGGTGGCGCAGCACCTGCCAGACGACCAGCGCGACCGACACGACCTGGACGAACACCATGACCGCCAGCACGCCGGCGATATCCCAGCCGGCCAGAATCACCGCCGCGGTCAGAATTGGCGGCATAAGCTGCGCAGCGAGCGTAATGCTGTTCCAGGCGCGCTGCTTGAAGAAGCTGCTCAAATAGGCCATCAGCACATCGTAGAAGATGCCGCACAGCAGCACCGCCAGGATGGCGCCGATCACCAGCGGCCCGAAGCGGCCGATGAACGCAAGCAGCTGCGCCTGCCCAACCGCGTTGGTATCGGCCTGGGCGACCTTGCCAGCCAGATAGCTCAGGTAGCTGTCGCGCAGCGCGACCATCGCCACGGCCACAACCAGCAGCAGCGCCGTTTGGGCGCCAAGTGCTGCCAGCAGCAGCCGGCGCACGGCGTGCGGCCCGCCGGAGCGGATGGTTTCGGGGATGAATTTCGGCAGCGCGCGGCCGGTGCCCAGGTCGATCCACGTGCCCAACGCGCTGGTGGTCGAGCCGATCAGCGACAGGATGCCGTAGCTGACCGGCGCGAGGATCGTCAGCTTCACCAGTGTCTGGATGACCTCGGCCAGCATGCGCAGGGGCACGAACAGCACGTTCCACAGGACCGCGCGCGAGGCTTGCGCGCCAAGCGAGGGGACTTTCGAGCTAATTGGCTTTGGAGTCATGCTATGCTATTTGCCCCGAGTGCTGTTTTATTGGGGAGGTCTGGAGGAGCCCGGGTACCCTCTGGGTGCCCCCTCCAGACCTCCCCAATGGTGGGGTGTGGGGCGGCGAAGCCGCCCCACACCCCACCATTGAATTCAGAATATGTATAGGCTAGCGCCGGGCTATTCTACCATATCATTCTGTTGCCCAATGCCACAATCTGCGCATTCTCACCTAACTCTCAGGCGAACATCACGCACACGCCGGCCGCGAGTGGTAGAATCGCGCCATGCGACTGTCGTTCATCACTCCAACCGCGCTATGGCTACTGCTTGTGCTGGTTCCGCTGTGGGTGCTGGCGTTCGTGACGCCGCACCGCCGTGCGACAGCCGGCCTGTGGCTGAGCCTGCTGATCCGCACGACGCTGATTGCCGCGCTAATCCTGGCGCTGGGCGGCGCGCGGATCGTACGTGACACGAGTGCACTGACCACCGTGTTTCTGCTCGATCGCTCTGAGTCGATCGCGCCGGAGGCGCGCGGGCGAGCCGAGGCGTTCGTGCGTCAGGCGCTCGGCGCGATGCCGACGGGCGACCGCGCGGCCGTGGTGACGTTCGGCGCCAACGCTCTGGTCGAGCGCCCTGCCGACGAGCAGCAGGCGTTCGACGGTGTGACCACCACTCCGCTGGCCGCTGGCACCAACATTCAGGAGGCAATGCAACTGGGACTCTCGCTGCTGCCGGCCGAGACCAATAAGCGCATGGTGCTGCTCTCCGACGGCGGCCAGAACGCCGGCGATGCGGCCACGGCGGCGCGGCTGGCGTCGGCACACGGCGTGCCGCTGAGCTATGTCGATATTGGTCTGCCCAGCAGCGCGGCCGAGGCGGCAGTCAGCGACCTGCATGCGCCCACGAGCGTGCGGACCGGCCAGTCCTTGCAGTTAACCGTTACAGTCGAGAGCACAGTTGCGGAGCGCGCGCACCTGCGGGTGCTCGGCGACAACCAGGTCATCTCCGAGCAGGATGTGGCCCTGCAGCCCGGATCGAATCGCTTCGCCGTCTCAGCTCAAGCCGGCGCCGCAGGCATCCGGCGCTACCGAGCCGAGATCGTGCCACAGGGTGATACGCGCGCCGAGAACAACGCGGCCGAGGCGCTGGTGCGGGTCGATGGGCCGCCGCGCGTGCTGCTGGTGATAGGCACGCCCGGGGCCGGCCTGAACTTCCGCCAGGCCTTGGGGGCCGCCAACGTCCAGGTAGATCGGGTCGTGCCGGCTGATCTGAAAGCCGACCTAAATGCGCTGAGTGTTTATGACGCGGTGGTGCTGATCGACGTGCCGGCGCAGGCGCTGCCGCCACAGGCAATGACGACGCTGCCGGCATATGTCCATGATCTCGGCAAAGGGCTGGTGATGGTCGGCGGCAACCAATCGTTTGGGCTGGGCGGATACGCCAAAACGCCAATCGAGCAGGCGCTGCCGGTGTACATGGATGCGCCAACCCTCAAGCAGCGCCCGAATATCGCGCTGGTGTTCGTGCTGGATAAGTCCAGCAGCGCCAGCGGCTGCCACTGCCGCGGCCCGGATCGCAAGCATGACGGCTACTTCGACCACGACAATCCGTTCAACCTCGATGTCGCCAAACAGGCGGTCAAGCAGTCGGTCGCCGTGCTCGACCCGCGCGATGAGGTCTCGGTTGTAACGTTCGACGAGGTTGCGACCATGGCCTTCGCCCCGCAGCGCGGCCCGACCCCCGACCAGGTCATGAGCGCGATCGCGCCGATCAAGCCGATCGGCCGCACCAATATTTTTGCCGGGCTGGCGTTGGCGCAGCAGACGTTGAACCAATCGCAAGCAGCCGTCAAACACATCATTCTGTTCACCGACGGGCTCGGCCCTGGCGGCGACACGATCGGCCAGGCCCAGCAGTTCGCCCAGCAGGGTATCACGCTCTCTGTCGTCGGCGAGGGCTTTGGCGCGGTGGATTACCTCACGCAGCTCGCTCATGCCGGCAACGGCCGCTACATCCAGGTCCAGAATACGACCACCGACGTGCCGCAGATCTTTCTCCAGGAGACACAGAGCGTCTCATCCAAGTTCTCGGTCGAGCAGGCATTCACGCCGGCCTATGGCGCAGCCAGCCCGATCTTGTCGGGCCTGGAGCAGGGCCTGCCGCCACTGTATGGCTACAACGGCACGACCCCAAAGCAAACCGCCACCGTGGCGCTGCTCGACGCCGATGGCTCGCCGGTGCTGGCGCAGTGGCAGTACGGCCTGGGCCGCACAATCGCCTGGACCAGCGATCTGCAATCGCACTGGGCGCGCGACTGGGTGAGTTGGCCAGAGTTTCCACGCTTCGCCGCACAGCTGCTCGGCTGGGTGCTGCCGAACGTCAGCGGCAGCGGCCTGCAGGCCGATCTCCAGCCCCAAGGCCAGCGGACCCAGATTGCCGTGACAGCGCTCGATGCCGCAGGCCAGCCGCGCACCGGCCTGGATATGCGCGCGGTGCTGCTCAACCCTGACGGCACGCAGCGCGAGGTAGCGCTCGCAGCCGAGGCGCCGGGGGTATATCGCGGCAGCATGCCCAGCCCGCCGCCGGGCAGCTACTCGATCCAGATCGTCGGGGCGCAGGCTGGGCAGGTGGTGGCGCAGGATAGCGTGGCGCTGGTGGTGCCGTACTCGCCGGAATACCGGATCGGGCAGGCCAACCCAGCGCTGCTCGATCAGTTGGCGCGGGCGACCGGCGGCGCGCCGCTGGCCCAGCCGGCAGACGCTTTTGCGCGGCTCGATCAACATGTCGGCGCTGCGCAGGAGATCGCGCTGCCGCTGCTGCTGCTGGCGCTGATTCTGCTGCCGATCGATATTGCCGTGCGACGGCTGATAGTCGTCCGGCGCCTGCGCGCTGCCTCGCGGCCGGCGGCAGGGAGGCGGCTGCAACCTCGGTGATCGCTTTTCTCCTTTAGACGACGCTTCGTACAGACAGTTCTCGCTTTACAGTCGGTTTGTGGGTGGGGTTTGGGGCGGGGCTGCGCCCCACCCCAAACTCCAATAGCTACCACAGCAATAGTTGTAGCGCGACGTGCTATAATCGCTTCCCGCAAGTTACGCGGAGGAGAAGGTTCTTCATGCTGGCCCTGTTCGCCATCATCATGCTGGCCCCGCTGCTCTATCTTCCCGGCTATCTGATCGCCTATGCGCTGCTTGGCGCGGCCCAGCCGACCGACGCCCTGGAGCGCCATTATGAGCGCGTGGCTGCCGGCGCGCTCCTCAACGGCTGGCTGGCGCTGACGCTGGCGGAGCTGGGCATTTTCTCGGCCTGGCTGCACCTGATGCTGCTGCTGGCGATCTGTTTTGCCTGTGCGATCGTCGCGCGGCGGCGGGGTGCGCTACGGCTGCCGACCGCGCCGCTGGGGATTGTGCCGCGGGGCAGCTCGCTGATTTGGCGCTCGTCGCCTGGACCGAAGACCAAAGACCAAGGACGAAAGAGCGCGTCCGAATTCGTCTTTCGTCCTTGGTCCTTGGTCGCTCATTGGGAGACGATCGGCTTTATCGCTGTCGGCCTGGTCTTCGTACTGCTGGTGGCGCGGCCATTCGAGGTGGTGCTGGGCGCGCGCGACGCCGGTGTGTATACCAACAGCGGGTACGCGATCGCCAACAGCGGCGGCATCGCTCAGTACGACCGGCTGGTCCAGCAGATCGCGGCGGATCAGAAGGCGGATGACCCCACGTTGCGCGATGCCGCGGCCCAGGCTGAGACGAATTTCCTCGGCAACCAGGCCGCCTCGCGCTTCATCGCCACGCGGCTGCGGCTGTCCGGCTTCCAGATCTGGTCGGGCGACCTGGCGAACGGCCGGGTGGTGCCGCAGTTCCTGCATATGTACCCGGCCTGGATCGCGCTGCTGACCAGCCTACTCGGTCTACATGGCGGCCTGCTGGCCACCAGCCTGCTGGGTTTCCTGGGCGTCTGGAGCGCGGCCATGCTCGGGCGGCGGCTGGCCGGGCCCTGGGTCGGGCTACTGGGCGGGCTGTTCCTGGCGCTGAACGGCGTGCAGGTCTGGTTCAGCCGCTACTCGACCTCGGAGGCCTGTGCGCAGTTCCTGTGCTTCGCGGCGCTGTATGGGTTCGCGATTATGCAAGAACCAAGAACCGAGAACCAAGAGCCGGGCACTGATCATAGTGGTTCTCAGTTCTCGGTTCTCGGTTCTCGCGCCGGGTTCGGCGGCCTGCTCGCGGGCGTGGCGGCCGGGCAGCTGGCGCTGACGCGGATCGACTTCTTTGTGCTCCTCGCGCCGCTGCTGGTCTACCTGGCCTATATGGCGCTGACGAGGCGCTGGAGCGCCGCGCTGTGGGCGCTGGCGGCGGGCCTTGGCGCGATGCTGGTGCATGCGCTGCTGCATATCGTCTTCATCTCGCGGGCCTATTTTCTTGACACGCTGTACGCCCGGCTTCAGGATCAATCGGCGATTGTGGCGCGGCTGGCGTACCTGCTATGGACGCCGGCGCTGCGCAAGCAATTCGAGGAGATCCCACGCAGCGCGGCGCTGCGCAGCCCGTTACGGCTGTGGATCGAGCTTGGGCTGGTGGCGGCGCTGGTGGCTGGGTTTGTGCTGCTCCGCCGCGACGGACGGCCGCAGCGCTGGTTCGAGAGCGTGGCCTTGCGCTACCGGCGCGGGCTGCTGCGCGCGGGCGCGGCGCTGGTGCTGCTGCTGGGGTTGTACGGCTACGTCATCAGACCGCAGATCCTGACGCCAGAGACGCTGGCCGCAGCTCCAGGCTGCCTCGTGCCGGCCCAGCTGCGCGCGCCGAGCGGGGCATGTCTGGCGCTGCAGGGCTATATCGGCGCGCCGATCGCGTCGCCCGAGCATCCCAACCAGGTCGCGTATCTACTGGGAGCGCTGCCGAAGCTCATCCAGGGCAAAGCCATCGAGCCGCGCGACAAAACATCGTTCTCGCCCGGCAACCTGAGCGAGTCGGCAAAGATAGCGATCGCCCAGGCGAACATGGTGCGGCTTGGGTGGTACCTCTCGCCGCTTGGCGCTGTGCTGGGCGTGCTGGGCTTCGCGCTGTGGTGGCTGCGCGGGCTGACGCGCGCCTCGTGGCTGTTTCTGTCGGTCAGCTTGATCAGCGCAATCTTCTTCCTGCGCCTGACCTACGGCACAACCGATCTGACCTATATCTACATTCTGCGACGTTATATCCCGGTGGTTTACCCGGCGGTCAGCCTGGGGATGGCGTATGCGATTGTGGCGCTGGCAGGACAAAGGACCGAGGACAAAGGACCAAGGACCAGCGCGCGATCCCGTTTTTGGTCTTTGGTCTTTGGTCTTTGGTCTATCGTCCTGGCGCTGGCGCTGCTCGGCTTCTTCGTGGCTACCAACCGGCCACTCTACAATCACGTGGAGTATGGCGGTGC